>JANXAX010000072.1 GCA_025062175.1 Anaerolineae bacterium
CAACCAGGCGCTCAGCTTCGGCAAGAGCCGGGCACGGATGTTCACCGGTGACAAGCCCACCGTCACCTTCGACGACGTCGCCGGCGTGGACGAGGCGAAACACGAGCTGGCCGAGGTGGTCGAATTCCTGCGTGACCCGGGCAAGTTCATCTCGCTGGGGGCGCGCATCCCCAAGGGCATCCTGATGGTCGGGCCGCCGGGTTGCGGCAAGACGCTCCTGGCCAAGGCGGTTTCGGGCGAGGCGGGAGTGCCCTTCTTCAGCATCTCGGGTAGCGAGTTTGTGGAGATGTTCGTCGGGGTGGGCGCCAGCCGGGTGCGCGACCTGTTCGAGCAGGCGAAGCGCAACAGTCCGTGCATTGTCTTTGTCGACGAGATCGACGCGGTGGGGCGACATCGCGGCGCTGGGTTGGGGGGCAGCCACGATGAGCGCGAGCAGACGCTCAACCAGATCTTGGTGGAGATGGACGGCTTCGACACCGACACGAACGTGATTGTGATGGCGGCGACCAACCGGCCGGACATTTTAGACCCGGCGTTGTTACGGCCGGGGCGCTTCGACCGCCGCGTCGTGCTCGACCGCCCGGACCGGGTGGGACGCGAAAAGATCCTGCAGGTGCATGTGCGCGGCAAACCGCTCGAGCCGGATGTGGACCTAGCCGCGATCGCCCGTCAGACGCCCGGCTTCGTCGGTGCTGACCTCGAAAACCTGGTCAACGAGGCGGCCATCCTGGCAGCGCGGCGCAATAAGAAGTCCATTGGCATGGCCGAGTTCCAAGAAGCGATCGAAAAGGTGATCGCCGGCCCGGAGCGCAAAAGCCGTGTGATTTCAGAAGAAGAAAAGCGAATCATTGCCTACCACGAGGCCGGGCATGCCGTGGTAATGAAAGTGTTGCCGGATTGTGATCCAGTCCATAAGGTGTCCATCGTCGCCCGCGGCATGGCGGGGGGATATACGATGACCTTGCCCGAAGAAGACAGCCGTCTGCGCCATCGCAAAAAGTTCAAGGCAGATATGGCTGCTCTGCTTGGCGGGCGCGCCGCCGAGGAAATCATTTTCCACGACGTGACCACCGGCGCCAGCAATGACTTGGAGCGTGCCACCAAGCTGGCTCGCTCGATGGTCACCCAATATGGTATGAGCGAAAAGCTCGGCCCCATCACCTTCGGCGAAAAGGACGAGCTGATATTTCTGGGACGTGAGATCGCCGAGCAACGCAACTACAGCGAGGAGATCGCTCGCCAGATCGACCGCGAAGTGCGCCGCCTGGTCGAGGAAGCCTATCAAACTGCCAGGAACGTCCTGATCACTCACCGCGATAAGCTGGTCGCGCTTGCCGAGCGCCTGATCCATGAGGAAACGGTCGACGCTGCGGCGCTCAACGCGTTGTTCGCTTGAAGCATTCCACTTTTAACAAAGGAACGTCGATGCCATCTAACCAATGGAAAGCCCTAGCGCAGGCCTGTGCCGAGCCGCTCATCGCCTTTGCCCAACGCCTCGTCCAGACTCCCAGTCTGCCGGGACACGAAGCGGAGGTGGCCAGATTGGTCGAGCAGGAGATGCACCGCCTGGACTATGATGCGGTCACGGTTGACCCCGCCGGCAACGTGGTGGGTCTGATCTACGGAGATGGCGGCCCATCTTTGATGTTCAACGCGCATATGGATCACGTCGACCCCGGCGACCTCTCCGGCTGGCCCTACCCTCCTTATGCAGGTGAGATCGTCGATGGCGTATTGTGGGGGCGTGGTGCGGTGGACATGAAAGGCGCATTAGCCGCGATGGTGCACGCCGGCGGTCTGATCAAGCGCCATCATCTGCCTCTTCCTGGTGACCTGATTGTGGCGGCAGTTGTAATGGAAGAAGGCGGTGGTGTGGGCACGCACGAACTGTTGCACCACATACGCCCCGCGTTATGCGTGGTGGGCGAGTCTTCCAACGGCGCCGTAATGCGCGGCCACCGCGGACGTACCGAGTTCCTTGCGCGCGTGGTAGGGCGCTCGGTGCATGCCAGCATGCCTGAGCTGGGTGCCAATCCTCACTATCCAATGGCGCGCTTCCTCGCCCGCCTCGAGACGCTCCCTATGGAAGCTGACCCCGTGTTCACCTGTGCCAGTGTGGCGCCCACCCTGTACCGCACCGATCAGAGCAGTCCAAATGTGATCCCTGGCGAGGTGCGCTTGACACTCGATTGGCGCAGCTTGCCCAGCCAATGCATGGAACACGTCGCCGCACAGCTGGAAGCACTGCTACGCGAAAGTCTGGAGGCTGATTTTCATGCCGAGGTGCGCATTGTACAGAACCGCTATGTCACTTACACCGGGCTGACGGTCGAACTGCCCGCCAGCTTTCCCGCTTTCCTGCTCCCGGCGGACCACTGGTTAGTACAAGGCGCGCAGCGTACCTTGAACCAGGCGTTAGAGCGCCTGGTGCCTGTCGATGTGTGGCGTTTTGCCACCGATGGAGGACAAATTGCCGCCTTGGGCATCCCCACGATCGGCTTTGGCCCGGGCGATCCCAAGGTCGTACATACGAACCGTGAATGTATTGCCTTGACAGCGCTGGTGGACGCGCTGATCGGTTACACCGCGCTGGCAAGTGAGATGGTGAGGGAAGCCATATGAGTCTTGCATGGCGTGTCATCCGGACCTCGATTTCCGATTTTGCCGACGAAATCTTGTGGCTCGTCTTGCTAAACGTGTTATGGTGTATTGCTGCGGCTACCGTGATCGGCGCACCACTTGTCTCCGCCGGCATGGCCTGGATCGCTGCCGAGATCGGAGAGGGAAAAGTGCTGCGCTGGAACACCTTCATCACCGGCATACGCCGCTACTGGAAACAGTCTTATCTCTGGGCACTGATCAACGTGTTCGTCGCCGCCCTGGTCGGCATGAACCTGGCTTTCTATTCTGGACGTTCCGAACCCTGGGCGTTGGCGCCGTTCTTCCTGTTCGGTGCACTGGGCCTGTGGTGGGCTGGCATGCAATTCTACTTCTTCCCTTTCCTGACCCACCAGGAGACTCCATCCATCCGCATGGCATATCGTAACAGCCTGGTCATGATGCTGGCCCAGCCCGGTCTGAGCATCATTATGTTTCTGGTGGTGATCGTCTTGGCAGCGATCTCGTACTTCTTTTTATTTCCCTTTTTCCTGTTCTTCTTCGCACTGCTCTCAGTGCTGTCCAATCGGGCTGTGATCGAGACGCTCCGCTATGAAAAAGAGCAGGCCGAGGCAGAGGAAGAACGTCGACGTAAGCTGCCCGATCACCGTTGGAGGCCCCCTCGTTGACGCCCAAGGTCGCCCACGGTTTAATACGCCGCCATCATCATGACCACGGTGGTTTCGCTCCGCGTATGGCGGGGTGAAAAAGCAAGCACCCTCTTAGGTTTTTTCGATACACCATGGAGTCGAAATGAGCACAGGCGATATCTCAGAAGAAGGGATCATAGCAGACAAAGCAAACGCGCCGGTGGCACGCGACGTGGGTCAATCCGCTGTCCCAGGGGTTAGCTGTTCCTCTGAACCACAAGGCCTGCGCGTATCCCCACGCTGGATCCGTATCGCGGCGAGCTTGCTGCTGTTGTTTGTGCTGGTGTGGCTGGCCTATCCTTCGGTGATGCGCACTTTGTTCACCCCTGAGACTGTTCCGTCGGATCAGACGGCTGTTCCGCAGGTGACGCTGCAGGATGAAGCGGCTCAGTACCAAGTCGCGCTCGAGCACTACCAGGCCGGACAGTTCGCTGAGGCCTGGACGGCACTGCGCCGGGTGCCCTCCTATGTCGCAGCCCTCGAGGCCAATCCGGAGATCGAGGCAGCGGAGCAAGCAGTACAATCTGCACCCACTTCCGCCCAGGCACACTTCAAGCTCGGCGCTGCCTGGGTGCGTGCCAATTTGCTCACCCTCGCTGAAGCCGCCTTCCGCAAGGCGATCGCGCTGGATGCGCAACACGTGGATGCGTATGTCAACCTCGGGGTGACGCTCTACCAGATGGGGCGGCTGGATGAGGCACTGCAGGAATACGATGCTGCCCTAGCTATCGCCCCGAACGACGCCGCGCTTCATCACAACAAAGGAGCGGTGTATGTGCAACAGGCGCTGCAAAGCCAGCCCCCGGACAAGGAACTGCTGGACAAAGGGCTGCGCGCGTTTCAGCGCGCGCTGGAGTTGGACGCCCAATTGCCGCAGGCCTACTTCAGCCTGGGCGTTGTTTATGACCTCCAGGGCAAGCGACAAGAGGCACTCGCGATGTTCCGGCGCTTCCAGGAGCTGGACGACGGCAGCGACCCTCAGGCGACGGCGTTGGCGCGGCAATACATCGAGAAGCTCGAACAGGCACCTTAGGCGGAGCGACAATTGGAGTGGCGCACGGCGGTTATCCAAACTGTGATCGTAAGAGAGCGGTCTACTCTCCAACCCGACTCTCCCCCTGGACGGCGAGGGAGATGCCCCCTCGCCCGCAGCGTGTAGGGGCGAATGATTATTCGCATCTACAGGGAGCACAGGGATAAAAGGGCTTCCCCCACCTAATGTCCCGCAGGTCGTCCCGAGGCACCACAGGGCTAAAGCCCTGGGCTAGTATCTCAAGCCCTGGAGGGCCGGCCAGGGCACAGCCCAGTCGGCTTCAGCCGACTTGAGAGCCAGACACGAGCTTCAGCCCGCCGGTGGCCCATTCCCGTCGAACCGATCGTAATGCCCTGCAGGGCGTCCGAGGGCACTACTTCCACACCAACCCTCCCTGTCAGTGGGGAAGGGGTTTCCCTCATCCTGGCTTCCCTCACCACGGGGAGAGGGAAGCTGCCCGCTCACACGCACGGCTCGGTTCGCGCATCAATGCGGTGGCGCTGACCGAATCGCAGCGCAGAGTGACATCCAAGACTATGAGTCACCCGCGACAAGGCTCGCTTCGGTGGGCAGCTCGGCTGAAGTAGCAGACACTGTGAGACTTTCCATGTTGAACCGCGCGTCGCACTGCAGACACTGCGCCGTGCGCTGATTGGCCATCACCAGCAGGCCACCACACTCCGGACAGGGCTGTGGTAACGGCCGCTTCCAGCTGGTGAAGTTGCAGGTCGGGTAGTGGCTACAGCCGTAGAAGACGCGCTTCTTGCGCGTTCGCCGCTCCACCAGGTCGCCACCACACTGCGGGCAGGCGGCGCCGGTCTTCTCCAGGTAGGGCTTGGTATTACGGCAGGCCGGATAGTTGGAGCATGCCACAAACTTGCCAAAGCGTCCCCACTTCACCACCATCGGGTGGCCACACAGCTCGCACTTCTCGCCGGTAGGGGGCTCGGTCATCTCCACCTTGGCCATCAGCCGCTCGGCGCGCTGCAGCGCCTGTTCGAAGGGTGTGTAGAACGCACGCAGCACCAGCACCCAATCCTGCTCGCCGCGGGCAATGCGATCCAGGTCTTCTTCCATGCGCGCGGTGAAGTCCACGTTGACAATGTCGGGGAAGTGCTCCACCAGCATGTCGTTCACAATGCAGCCCAGCTCGGTGGGATAGAGACGGCGGTCGACACTGGTCACATAGCCGCGTTCCTGGATGGTAGAGATGATGGGCGCATAAGTGCTGGGCCGGCCGATGCCATATTCTTCCAGGGCGCGCACTAGAGTGGCTTCCGTATACCGTGGGGGCGGCTGGGTGAAGTGCTGTTCCGGCAGCAGATGCACCAGATCAAGGAGCTCGCCGACGCGCACTTCGGGCAACATCTGCTCGGCCTCCTCCGGTGTTGCATCGTCATCGCGGCTTTCCTCGTAGACAGCGAGAAAGCCGGGCACTCGCACCCGGCTGCCGCTGGCGCGCAGCAGGTAGCGCGCTTCCGCTGCCAGACGATCCCACTGGGCAGTGGACCGGAACGCCTCGGACGCCAAGGTTGCCTCTTGCCATGTGGGATCGGCAGCGACTTCGACCGTCATCGTGTCATAGATGGCCGGCGCCATCTGACTGGCGACGAAGCGCTGCCAGATGAGCGTATATAGACGCCACTGTTCTGAGCTCAGGAAGGGTTTCACCTTTTCGGGTTCGCGCAGCACGCTGGTCGGACGGATCGCCTCGTGGGCTTCCTGGGCGCCTTTCGTTTTGGTCTTGTAGATGGGTGGTGTCGGTGGCAGCGCTTCTGGGCCGTAGCGTGTGGCGATGAACGCGCGTGCCTCCTCCTGCGCCGCCGTAGCCACGTTAGTGCTGTCGGTACGCATATAGGTGATCAAGCCCACACTGCCTTCCGGCCCCAAGTCGATACCTTCATACAATTGCTGGGCGATGCGCATCGTGCGTGCGGCAGTGAAACCCAACCGCCGCGATGCCTCCTGTTGCATCGTACTGGTAGTGAACGGCGGCGCCGGCTTGCGTCGACGTTCCCCCTTGCGCACATCGACCACCAGGTACGGCGAGCGCTCCAGCTCCTCCAGCACCGGTTGCACGGCAGACTGGTTTTTAAGCTCCACCGCCTGGCCGGCAATCTTGACCAGCTTGGCAATGAAGGTGGGTCGCTCTGCCACGCGCCGCGCCAGCTCGGCGGCGATCGTCCAGTATTCTTCGGGCACGAAGGCCGCAATCTCACGCTCCCGTTCTACAATCAGGCGCACTGCCACACTTTGCACCCGGCCGGCTGAGGTACGGTTGCGTACCTTCTCCCAGAGCAACGGGCTGAGCTTGTACCCGACCAGCCGGTCAAGAATGCGGCGCGCCTGTTGGGCGTTGACGCGGTTCATATCGATCTGTTGCGGATGGCGAAATGCCTCTTCGATCGCCTGCTGGGTGATCTCGTGGAAGACCACTCGGCGCGCGATTTGCGGAGGTATCTCGGCCGCTTCCATCAAGTGCCACGCGATTGCCTCGCCTTCGCGGTCAGGGTCTGTGGCGAGATAGACCTCAGGGGCGCGTTTGACTGCTGCCTTGAGCTCCTCGACGATCGGGCGCTTCTCGTTGGGCACGCGATAGCGCGGTGCGAAGTCATGCTCGATGTCCACCGAGAGCTGCGAGCGCAATAAGTCGCGTACATGGCCTACTGATGCCTTGACGGTGTAGCCGCTGCCCAGGAACTTGCCCACCGTGCGTGCCTTGGCCGGCGATTCTACGATGACCAACGGGCGACCATCACTCGCTGCTTGTTCTCGTGTGCGCGGAGCGGATTCTGTCTGGAAGCGGCGCGCTGCGCGCTCCATGTTGCCCTGCCCAGTGGGCATCTGCGGCACCGATAGTGCGGCGTGTGCCGGTGTGCGTCCCATCTTAACCAGGGCGCTGCCACATTCCGGACAGATCCCCTGTGTACACGGCTTGCCGGTCGCTGTGTAGCTTGGCTGTGGGTCGCGCATCGGTCGCTTAGCGCGACATCTGAGGCAATAAGCCGTCAACGTCTCCATACCGATTGCACACCTCGTCTATAACAAATTTGTCATCCCGTTTGCTTGCAATTGTTCCACAACCACCTTGACATCCTGTGCACGGTCGCGCGCGCAGATGAGGATGGCATCCGCCGTGTCCACCACAATGGTGTTCTCCAATCCGACTGTCACGATGAGCTTGTCACCGCCACGGATCAGGCAGCCTTTGGTGGCAATACCCAAGTGATTGCCCAGGACGACATTGCCATCCGCGCACGTTGTGTGCACGCCGTAGAGTGCCTCCCAGTCTCCAATGTCGCTCCAACCGATATCCACTGGGATCACCACCACGCCGCGTGCCTTTTCCATGATGCCGTAGTCGATAGTCTCGCGGCGTATCTGCGGCCACACAGCCTCGAGCACCTGGGCCGCGTCGGACGTTCCCAGGGCGGCGGCGATGCGCTGCAGCAGGGCATATACATCGGGCATGTGCTGTGCGAACTCGCGCAGGATGCGCGACACTTGCCAGATGAACATACCACTATTCCAGCTA
The DNA here is from genome assembly GCA_025062175.1 of Anaerolineae bacterium. Lineage (GTDB taxonomy): Bacteria > Chloroflexota > Anaerolineae > 4572-78 > NAK82 > NAK82. The sequence goes on from JANXAX010000072.1 coordinate 7,877, forward strand.
TACCGTCCGCTGGCGACAAACTCCGTAGCGCGCCGCGCATCCGGCTTTTCGACAAAGGCTTCCACAGCGTACACATCAAATCCGTCTACCTTGGCGATCTGGTCGCCGCGCCGGATGTAGCCGAAGCCAGTCGCCGGACAGCTGGGATAGATGCCCAGAGTGACCATATGTCCTTGACAAGCCAACTGATACGCCGCCTGGAGCACCCGCTGAAAGACGTCCACCGCCCGGATGAAGTGATCCGCCGTCAACACCGCCATAACGGCTTCCGGGTCGCGCCGTTGCAGATGCACCGCTGCCAGCCCGACAGCGCCGGCAGTGCCGCGCGCAGCTGGTTCCGCAATGAAGTTCTGCCGCGGGATATCCGGCACCTGAGCAGATAAGGTGGGCACATATTCCGCCGCGGTGACGATAAGCACTCGCTCCGCCGGTAGGATAGGCAGCAGCCGGTCCACAGCGTGCTGCAACATAGTACGTTCTCCGATCAACTGCAACGCTTGTTTTGGCAAATGGTGACGGCTGAGCGGCCACAACCGCGTGCCACTGCCACCTGCCATGATCACTGCATAGTAATTTCGCATCGGTGTCTTCCTCGACTCCCTTCACGTTAGTTAGAGGAATGGATCTCCCGCGCAGCCACATAGCACATATTGCCAACCTGACGCACCATGCCTTTGAGCTCCATCAACGTCAAGGTGCTGGTCACCTCATGGATGGGCAGGCCGGCGGCACGCCCCAGCTCATCCACGTGGATTGGTTCAGCGGAGAGAAAACGCAGCAAGTGCGCTTCGGTAGGGTTCTCTGGCAGCGCCTGACGTACCTCGCGTTGCTGCGCGACCATGTTCAGATTGAGCTCCTCGAGGATGTCCTGGACACAGGTCACCAGCTTGGCACCCTGCTGGATGAGGAAGCTGGGCCCTCCACTGTTGCGGCTGAGGATGTTGCCAGGTACGGCAAACACCTCGCGTCCCTGTTCCAGCGCATACGCTGCCGTGATCATCGCCCCGCTGCGGGTGGAACCTTCCACCACCAGCACACCCAGGCTGAGCCCGCTGATGATGCGGTTGCGTGGCGGGAAATTGCGCGCCTCTGGTTTAACCCCCAACGGATACTCGCTGATCAAGGCGCCATTGCGCATAATCTGCTCGGCAAGGCTGCGATTTTCATATGGATAGATAATGTCCACTCCGCTGCCCAACACAGCGAGCGTGCGCCCGCCAGCGTCGAGCGCGGCGCGATGCGCCATCGTGTCGATCCCATAGGCCAGCCCACTGACGATGGTCACCCCGGCGGCGACCAGTCCACTCACCAACGTACGTGTCACCTCACGTCCGTAGGGACTGGCCTGGCGGGTGCCCACAACACCCAGAGCCCACTCATCTGCCGCGGATAGTTCTCCGCGGATGTAAAGCACGGGCGGTGGATGAGCGATCGATTTGAGCAACGGAGGATATTCTTTGTTTTGCCAGGTGAGCACAAAGACACCCGCATCCTGA
>JANXAX010000073.1 GCA_025062175.1 Anaerolineae bacterium
GCATTGAATGGTGGTCTGCCCGCTGTCGCCTGGCATACACAGCGGATGGTGGGGGAGAACACCATCTACGTGATCGGCTATGCCAGCAGCATCAGCGTCAGCGGCGTTATCAGCTGGCAGACACCTGTGTTCATCACCAACGCTCTAAATTATGATCCGAATGATGGTGTACCCGAAGATGACTCGGCCAATCCACGCCTGGCCTTCTGGCCGGGGGGGCGGTTGCACCTAGTGCACATGGGACTGTGGGGTGGCAATCCCTTTAACGAAACAAGTGACTGGGACATCTACTATCGCGGCTATGTTATCACCGATACTTCGACTTTCCCAACCCCGACATCACCGCCTGGCACACCCCCGACGCCGCCCTCGGGCAGGACTCCGACATCACCGCCTGGCATAACCCCGACGTCGTCGCCGATTCCTGGGCCCACCGTTGATCCCTATGACGATGTGCGCAAAGTGCGCTTACCGGTGATTATGAAACGATGATGGGACTCACACGGCGTGACGTGATGATTTTGTTCGCGATATGGGGAGCAGTAGCTGCGCTCCTGGTGGTTGCTTTGTTCACCCTGTGGAAGGCTGCCCGTTCGACACCACTGACCGTCGCCGGGGAAGCAGCGGCACCGACGCCTCTGCCAACCTATACACCGGTGGCAGTGGAACAGACGGCGCGCCATATGTATACCGTGGCCGAGATGGCGGCGCGCGGCTGGCGCCCAGACGCGCAGCTGGTCTCCTGTCGTGGCAGCTGGGAGCAGACCGCGGTCAACCTGATAGGGCGGCCAATCGAGTGGATCTACCGTTTTTACTCACCGCAATGGCGACGGCTGTACTTTGTGCGCGTCGAACCGGGAGGTGAAGTGCATACTATCCAGCACATACCACCGGTGACGCAGCCTCCCTTGCCACTACCATTAGAAGATTGGCGGGTGGACAGCTCCGCCGCTCTGGCAAGCTGGCTCAATGCCGGCGGTGGACACTTCCTGGGGGCGCATCCTGGCAGCACGGTGACGGCGCAGCTGAACATGCGGGTACAAGACCTTCAGCCATTGTGGACAGTCGCTGGTTATGCCGATAGGGAAGATGCCTTCTTCGTGACCACGGTGGATGCGCGGACAGGGGAGACCACCGTCCTGGCGCAACCCTAGCGGCGCATCGGTGGCGCGAAGCGAGGTAAGGAGGCGCGGATGATGAGAATGGTACAATGGCAGGATAAGAAAAGAACGTCGCGCGGCCAAAGTCTGGTCGAGATGGCTTTCGTAACCCCTTTGTTATTGCTCATGTTCATCGGGGTGCTGGAGGTCGGCTGGGCGCTCCGTAATCAGGTGGTGTTGCAGAACGCCACGCGCGAGGCAGCACGCTTCGCCGCACGGGGACGCTACCTCGATTTTAGCAAGACCGACGTCAACCGCATCGGTTATCCCTATGTTGTGCAGCACGAGCTGGACAGCATCGCTGGCCAGATTCCGCTCAGCGTGTCACCCGACAACGCCAACAGCACGATCATCATCTCCCATGTGCTGGTGGACACCGGCCGCTGTGGAAGTGGCACAGCCGATGACCTGGTGTTGTCGCCACTCACGCCTGGTTACGGCCATTTCATGGCCACCTTCGGAGTGCCCCAAGCATCGCGCGTGGACTTCAATGCGCTGGTGCAACAGATGCGGGAAGAGAACGAACGCTTCAACTGTGACTTACAAGCGCGCAATCCGGATGCCATTCCCTCGGTTAACAGTGTGATCATCGTCGAAAGCTTCTTCCCGCATCAGTTATTGGTCAACGTACCTTTCGTTTCGCGCTTCATCGCTGATCAAAATGGCGTGATCTGGCTATATGCGCGTGCTATTATGCGCATCACCGCTGATGCGCGCGGCCAGGTCGCCTCGGCAGGGGAAGGATGTGAGGTCTATCCCATCGCGCTGCATACTTCGACGTTGGACGGACGTCAACCCGGCGACTCGCTGGGCGATATCTTCAACGGCGCCGGCCAGGGCAACTTTGGCTGGATGCGCTGGAGCCCTAACCCTGGCAATAACAGCCAGACTTACTTGGTGGAAGAACTGCGCAATCCGCGCCTGTCGGTCAACCAATTCGAAGATGCCAGTGACCCCAATGACCACACCCTCAACGCCGGCGACTGGATTTGGGGTTTGACCGGCGTAGTGAACAGCAACGATGTGCGTGCCGAGCTACAGCGGTTGATTAACAACCGCACAGTAATGCGCATCCCGGTGTGGGACATCGCCTCTGGCACTGGCTCCAACCTCTCCTACCGCGTACAACGCTTCGTAAAGGTTCGCCTTACCGGTTTCGATCTGGATCATGGGATCATTTCTGCCGAGTTTGTGGCGGAGGACCCGGACGCGTGCCCAGACATTCCGGTGGCTGGTGGCACGCCGACACCCGTTACGATCGCCTCGGACGGCTTTGAGAGCGGCAATCCCAATGGCGGGACAGGCTGGGTAGGGAGCTGGAACTTGAGCAATAATAACGTCCAGATCGTCTCGCAGGACAATCCTCGTAGCGGCAACTACCATCTGTGCTTCCGCGGCGGCGCGGCTACAGCGACACGCACAGTCGATTTATCCGGTGTGACGAATGCCCGATTGCAGTTCTGGTGGCGCGCCAGAGATTTCGAGCCGGGCGAAGTAGCGGTTGTGTACGTCAACGACGGCACACCGCGCGGGGTGTTGGTGGTGACCGATGCCCAGGCCAACGATACCTACCAATGGGCGGATATTGATCTTTCGACCTTTGCGATGGTGAACAACCTTCAGATACAGTTTTGGGTCAACATCAATGCAAATAACGATTACTTCTACGTCGACGATGTGACCATCACCGGATATCGCTAGACATAACGTAGCGCTGCGGTTTAAGGTTCGGGGCAAGTGACGAGGTAAAAGATGACCAACCGGACGGGCCTGTGGACAACACAACCTTCTGGCCAGCGCGTGCTAGCACAGTCCGGCCAAAGCTTCATCCTGCTGGCGATCATTTTCATGGGATTGCTGGCGCTGCTAGGGCTGGCACTCGATCTGGGGCTACTGTATATCGAGCGCATCCATATGAAGCGCGCTATAGACGCGGCAACCCTGGCGGGAGTGGTAGAGCTTCCGCACGAAGAGCCGGCGATTATGCGCGCGGTCGAATATTTGCGCATGAATGGTTACAACGTCGGCCGCGATGTGAACGTTCTGGTGATGGGCTACACGCGCGCCTACCCTGGGGCTCAGCCCAGCACGTTACGAGACCGGCAAACACCTCATGAATATATCACGGCCACGGTCAATCCTCCGCGCGCCACTTTCTTGATCGACACTTATTCCTTCCGATCAAGCCCACTCGGAGGCGGGACAACCCCCGATACCGCCAGCAAGATCGCGATCACAGGTACTGTCAATGTACCGATGAACTTCATGCAGTTCTTCGGTTATCGCACAGTACGGGCACAGGACGTTGCAGTTGCCCAAAATATTACCAATTTGGACATCGTCCTTGTCTTCGATCGTTCCGGATCGATGCAGGGCGACACGATTTGCTACCAGTGCTGGCAGGAGACGACCAACGATGTCGCAAATTACCCGTTCCCGACCAACGGGGTGTACAACCCCATCTCCTACACGTTGGTGATGAGCCGTAATCTGTGCAGAAGCACACCGGAAGATTACGTGGACAGCCAAGGGCGGCGTTACGTGATTATCGAGGCCGAGCTCTACTCGCGCAATGATTCAAGTTACTACCGCGAGACGCGCCAGACAGGCATTGGCTACTGGGCGTTGCAGCGTGGCACCACCGGCTCTGGTCGTAGCTCCAGCATAGAGGGCACTCGCTCCGCCCATGTGGCACACAACCCCTACTGGACTTACGGCCAGGCCTCACCACCGGCGCCGTTGTTCGGGCGCTTTTACACCCTTCAGGATGCGCAACGCGGCGTGGCACCGCGGTTAGAATACGACTTCCGCGTGAGCTGGTCGGGCATCGCATATATCTGGTTGCGTGCCCAGGGCGGTGGCAGCCAGTCGTTCTGGGTCAACTTGGTGAACGGCCAGTATTATCGTGACCCCAGCAAAATCTACTGGGCGGTGGACAGCAATCCACCGGTGGAGAACAGTGCGGCGAACTCGTGCAACACTACGTATGATTATGCCGGCTCTTCTAGCTGCACGGGAAGTTGGAGCTGGATCCGTATCGGCTCCTTCAACGTGATTTCCGGTTCCTTGCATACATTGAAGATCTGGGCAGGCAGTCCAGGCTATGAGATCGACAAAATTGTGATCACCAACGACAGCCGTACCGACTACAGCCAGATCGAGCCGCTCACATTTGACTCCGGGCGCGGCCGGCCAGCTACTGTCGGCTCGGCGCGTGCTGGTGCGTGTGATCCTTGCAATCCCATTTTCGGGTTGACAGTCAACCCGCAAGACTGCACCACGCCCTATTACCTGGTGACCACGCGCACCAACCGTCTGGGCGACGACCTGTTCAGCGACTTCGAGCCACTGCGTACTTCCCAGGAAGCGGTCAAGCGCTTTGTGCAGAAGCTCGATCCACAGTTCGACCAGGTGGGCTTTGCTGCTTTCAGCACGGATGCGTCGCGTACGGAGTTGTCGTGTCTCCATCGGCATGGCCGAGCATGTTATGATCCGTTAGTGCAGAACCCACCCATCAGTTACACACAGATCCTGCGCGCCATCGAGGAGCAGACCGCTGAGGGCGGCACCGACATTGCGGAGGCAATGCGCGCCGGTCTGGGCGTGTTGGGTCTGAACGTAGACGGCCTCCCAGGTTGGAATAATAACTGTGACGGCAGTGCCAACTCGGCCTGCGGACGCGGCGGCGCTGCCAAGCGCGTGATGATCCTATTGACCGATGGTTCACCGAACGATAATCCAGGCGGCGCCTGCGACGACGACCCGAGCCTGTGGCCCTATAATAATGATCCTGACTTCGACTGTGTGATGTACTATGCCCGCAAGGCGCGCCAGACAGGCACCGTGGTTTACACCATCGGCCTGGGTAACGGTGTCATCCCCGAGCTGCTCCAGGCGGTGGCCGACGAGACCCAGGGCACGTACTATTTTGCGCCCTCGCCCGAAGACCTGGATAACATCTTTGATCAGATCCTGGCCAATATCTACGTGCGACTGATCCGGTGAGAGCGAAGGCGAATATGCGACCTGGACGGATGGATGAGAGTCAACCAGGACAAGGCCGAGGCATAGCGTTTGGAAGAGAAGCCTTGATTTTTCCGCCGCGCTATGATATCATTATGGTAAACTTGGCAATCACTCGTTCTTGTAGAGGGAGGTAGCCCCATGCGACGCGGCGGTCTCTTGATTGTCCTCGGTTTGATCCTGGCCATCGGTGCAGCGGTCATCATCCTGATGACTATGATGCAACAGCAGCAGCCACCACCTCCATCGCCACCACCGGGTGTGCCGGAAGCGCAGCCAACTGGTGTACCGACCCAAAAGGTGTGGGTGGCGTTGCAGCCAATTAAGCGCGGTGGAGAGTTCGTTGAAGGCACGTTGGGATTGCGCGATTGGCCGACAACCAATGTGCCACCGGATGTGATCGGTGATGCTGCCGAAACGATCGGGCGCGTGGCCGCCATCGACATTGTACAAGGAATGCCTATCCTGCGCAGCATGCTAGCTGAAAAAGGCGCTGCTGGCCAGGCAGCCTTACAGGTGCCCCCCGGCCGGGTGGCAGTGGCGTTCCCGATCGATGAGCAGTCCAGCGTGGCTTACGCCATCCAGCCGGGTGATTACGTCGATGTGCTCATCATGGCGTCTTTCATCGACCTGGACCCGGACTTCCAGACCAAACGCCCCAACTATATCCAGTTCTTCACCTCCCGGACAGACCGGGAGACCGGCGAAACGTCCTTCAGCTGGATGGAACGCACCGAGGAAGGGCGCTTTGAGCGTCCACCGGGATTGCCACCGGAGATCTCCGGTGCAATTGTCTATCCGCGCGAAGAGCAACGACCGCGCCGGGTGGCGCAGCTAACGGTGCAGGCGGCAAAAGTGCTTCGCGTCGGTCCATGGATCGAGGTGCCGACGCCGACCCCACCCGGCGGCGCGACAGGTGAAGGCGCGCAACCCCAACCACCTCCTCCGCCGCGCATTATCACACTGGCGGTCGATCCGCAAGATGCATTGGTGTTGCTCTGGGCGCGCAAGTCCGAAATGCACATGGAACTGGCACTGCGTGCCTCGGGTGATGAGAACGCACGCCATCAGCCCGAAGCGGTCACACTTCAGTATATGTTAGCACGCTTCCAGATCTCGGTGCCGCCCAAGTTGGAGTATGGATTCGAACGTGAGGCATATATGAGTCAACCGGTTGCCACGCCCCAACCGATGGGAGAGTGATGGGTATGGATTGCACGTGTGGGTTGTAGCTCGACGCAAATCATGCAGGGGTTCTGCAACTCTACTGGAAGGAGTCCTTAAGAGAAATATCGCTGGGTAGGTAGAGGCAGATGACTGAGGCGACGGGTAAGACGGAAAAGATTCGCGTGTTGATCGTGGATGATATCCCTGAGACGCGTGAGAATCTGCGCAAGCTCCTTTTCTTTGAGCCAGACATCGAGGTCGTGGGAGCGGCGACCAGCGGCGAGGAGAGCGTCACGCTGGCAGGGCAGCTCAAGCCTGACGTTATCCTGATGGACATCAACATGCCGGGCATCGATGGCATCACGGCTACCGAGATAATCACGCAACAGCTGCCTTCCGTCCAGGTCATTATGATGTCCGTGCAGGGGGAGACCGACTACCTGCGTCGCTCGATGCAGGCTGGAGCGCGCGAGTTTCTTATCAAACCATTCACCAGCGAGGACCTGGTAGCCGCTATCCGGCGCATTTACCAGCTCGGCCTTACGCGTCGCCCCAAGATATCATCTGAACAAGTGCTGTCTGTGTCATCTCCACCAGGGAAAGATGGCAGCGGCACTTCCGCTGGGCGCATCGTCACCGTGTTCAGCCCTAAGGGCGGCACCGGCTGCAGCACGGTGGCGATCAACTTGGCGGTTGCCCTGGCACAGCAGAAACAAGGCAACAAAGTCGCTCTGGTGGACACCTCACTGCAGTTCGGCGATGTCGCCGTGCTGCTCAACTTACAGGTCACCCGCAGCCTCGTGGATCTAGTGCCCCATATCGATGAGCTGGACGGAGAAATGTTAGAGGCGGTCTTGGTGTCTCATGGTTCCGGGGTGAAAGCGCTGCTGGCGCCACCTCGTCCCGAGCTGGCGGATCAAGTGACCCCTTCTCTGATTGAGAAAGTGTTGACAGGCTTGCGCAGCCTGATGTCCTACGTAGTGGTGGATACCTCCAGCATCATCAATGACATTACATTGACGACCCTGGATTTAGCCGATCGTATTGTGTTGGTGACAACACCCGATATTCCGTCCATCAAGGATGCCAAGCTGTTCTTCGAGGTTGCGGACGCGCTGGAGTATCCATCCAGTAAAACGATATTAGTTCTGAACAAAAGCGATCCACATTGCGGTATCCGTGCTGAGGACATCCAGGCGAGCATCAGGCACCCCATCGCGGCCCAGCTACCGTTGGACGAACGTACGGCCACCACGGCTGCCAACCATGGGGTACCTTATATGATAGGCAGTACACGCACCACCAAACTGGCACAGACGACAGCTTTGCTGGCCCAATACATCGTTAATACCCTTGCGGAGAAAGAAGAGACTAACGCTGTCTCTGCGCCGGTCAAGTTAGGCACAGGCCGTCTGGCTTTCTAAAGTGGAGGAAGTCATGGGAGGTTTACTCTAAAATCGAGGCAAGGAGGTGGTAGGGCATGTCGCTCTTAAATCGCATTGAACGAGGCCGGCCAATGCACGAGGCTCCCGCGCGTTTGCAAGAATTGCGGGTGCGTAGGGCGATATTTCCCACCCAGCGCGACACCTTCACAGAGCTCAAAGAGCGCATCCAAGACAGACTGATCTCCGAGCTCGATCCCTCGATGGACCTTTCGCGCACCGAAGAAGTGCGCCGCACGATCGAGACCATGTACGATCAGTATCTGATGCAGGAAGGTCTGGTCCTCAGTCGCGCCGAGCGCCAGCGCCTCTTCGAGCAGATTGTGGCCGAGATACTCGGCTACGGCCCGATTGAGCCACTGCTCCGGGACGACACCATCACCGAAATTATGGTGAACGGACCGAACAAGATCTTCATCGAACGCAATGGCAAGATTGAGCCCGTCAATGTCACTTTCGAGAGCGAAGAGCACTTGATGCGAATTATCGACCGCATTGTCTCACCATTAGGCCGACGCATCGATGAGAGCTCCCCCATGGTGGATGCGCGCCTGCCGGATGGCTCACGCGTTAACGCCATCATCCCACCTTTGGCACTCAACGGTCCCGTGCTCACCATCCGTAAATTCTCCCGCAAGCCACTCACCGTGGAGGATCTGATCCGTTTCGGGAGCATTACCCCAGAGGCAATCGAGTTTCTAAAGGCCTGTGTTGTGGCTCGTCTCAACATCATTGTGTCGGGTGGTACAGGTTCTGGTAAAACCACTCTCCTGAACATTCTCTCCGGCTTTATCCCAGGAGATGAGCGCATCATCACGATCGAGAACGCGGCAGAATTGCAGTTACGTCAGGAGCACGTGGTCACTTTGGAGTCGCGTCCCCCTAACATCGAAGGTAAGGGCGAGGTGACCATCCGCGACTTGGTGATCAACTCGCTGCGCATGCGTCCTGATCGCATCGTCGTAGGGGAGTGCCGCGGCGGCGAGGCGCTGGACATGCTCCAGGCGATGAACACTGGCCACGACGGCAGCTTGACCACATTACATGCCAACAGCCCACGCGACGCGCTCTCCCGTTTGGAGACGATGTGTCTGATGGCAGGCATGGATCTGCCGGTGCGTGCAATCCGGGAACAGATTGCCTCGGCGGTCGATCTGATCATCCATCAAGAACGGATGCGGGACGGTTCGCGCAAGGTGGTGCAGATCACCGAAGTACAGGGCATGGAAGGCGACGTGATCGTCCTGTCTGATATCTTCCAGTTCGAGCAGCAGGGTATCGAGAACGGGAGAGTCATCGGACGGCTCAAGCCGACCGGCATCCGTCCCAAATTTATCGAGAAGATCGAAGCCGCTAACATTCATTTGCCACCACACATCTTCGGTGTACCGGCTGGAATTCGAATGCGTTGAGTGAGGGGGTACGGAGGGTGATCTTATGATGGTGACGGCGATCATAGTTGCCGCGTTAGCATTTTTAGTGGTGATGGGACTCTTCTTGGTACTGGCACGGGCAATTGGTCGAGATGAACAGGACCTCGAG
>JANXAX010000074.1 GCA_025062175.1 Anaerolineae bacterium
TGCGGTCCAGAGGCATGCACGTTTCTCCTATTGCATCTGTGTAGGATCGAACACGATTTTAAGAGCGCTCCGTTGTTGCGCGGCGGCGAACGCCTCGGCGAATCGTTCTAATGGGTAGATACCGCTCACCAGGCAGGTCAAGTCGATGCGTCCCGCACGCACCAACGTCGCAGCACGCCAACAATCATAAGTATTGCACGCGGTGGTGCCAGTGACCAGCAGCTCCTTATAATGGATCAGGTTGGTGTCTATAGGCACGATGGACTGATCTTTGGGCAAGCCGCCGAAGAAGTTGACACGCCCGCCTAAAGCGGCGAGCTCTAGGGCACTCTGCTGAGCTGTCGCGACGGGTGCCGCGACGATCACCACATCGGCGCCGGCGCCGTCGCTTTCGGACAACACCACCTGTTGCAGGTCTTCCACATTGACGTCCACTGTACGGTCGGCACCGACAGCAGCAGCTAACGTCAGACGGGCACCCCACACCTCGCTCACGATAACGCGTGCGGCGCCGCGCACACGTGCCAACATCGTATGCAGAATGCCGATCGGCCCGGCACCCATAATCAGCACCACGTCGCCGGCACTCACCGCCACCGCATCCTGACCACGCAACACACAGGCAAGGGGCTCGATGAGCACCGCTGCGGCTGGGTCGACTGTCTTGTCGAGAGGGATCAGGTTGCCCTGTCGAAGCGCTGCAGCCGGAATACACACGTATTCGGCAAAAGCGCCATCTATTGTGATGCCCAGGGCGCAAAAGTCTGGACAGCGATTATTGTTGCCGCTGACGCACTGGCGACAGTGTCCGCAACCTGTGTTCGGTGCCACGAAGACACGCTGACCTACCTGCCAGCCGGAAACACCTTCACCCAATGTGACAATCTCACCGACCACTTCATGACCGGGGATACGCACCACTCCGGAGGGATAATGGCGATGAGCCCCGTGGAGGATGCGCAGATCGGTGCCACAAATCCCAGCGCGCAGCACCCTGAGCAACACTTCGCCCGGACCGACAGAGGGAATGGGACGTTCTTCTAGACGTAAGTCCTCTTTGCCATGGTAAACAAGTGCTTTCATTGTCCGGTGCCTTGCGTTACTTCCTCGGCGAACACTTCGCTCAGGAAGACAGGACGCTCTTCCAGGAAGGACCTGGTGGCCGCTAACACGCTGGCCACCGCCCAGCGGCCGTCCTCGCCTCCCACTCGCGGCGGAGTGTCGTGCTGGATACACTGGACAAAGTGTTCCATCTCACGGATGTAAGCCCAGGCAAAGCGCTGCGCCCAAGTGCGGTAAATAGGGATGGCAAGACCGCGTTCGCGGTCGGTGCACACCACGAGGGCTTGTCCTTGGAGCTGACCAATCTGTAAAATTCCGCGTTCGCCAATGATCTCTACACGGGCATCGTATCCATACTCGCACGGGCATACCCCGGAGATGCTGCCCAAAGCGCCGCTCTCAAAGCGAATGTTCACAATGGCCGTGTCGTAGAAGTGGGGTGTATCCACACCATAAGCAGCTCCCTTGAAGTTGGCCACTTCAGCATAGACACGCTGCGGATCGGAGGCAGCCAGCCAACGTATGCAATCCCAATCGTGGCTGTTCACCTCGGCCAGCATCCCGTTAGAGGTTCTGAGGTCACGTGCCCATGGTGGAGGCAAGCCCGGTCCGTGGCTTAGCGATTTGATCAGCATCGGCCGGCCGATCTCGCCGGCCTGGATACGCTGCCAGGCAATCTCGAATTCGGGATCAAAGCGGCGCATGAAGCCCAACTGCAGATGGACGCCAGCGCGTTGGACCGTCGCAATGATGGCATCGCACTCCGCGAGTGTCAGCGCCATCGGTTTTTCCAGCAGGATGTGCTTGCCCGCCTGCGCTGCCGCAATGGCAAGCGGAGCATGGGTGAACGTCGGTGTGGTGATCACCACCGCTTCGAACTGACCCCACTCCAGTGCTGCCTCCAGCGTGGAAAAGACGGCCTCACAAGGAAATTCAGCAGCGGCTGTGGCGAGGACCTCAGGTATTGTTTCGACAATGCAGGCTAAACGAGCAGACGGCAGGTAGTGCGTAAGCGTGCGGGCATGCACCTTGCCAGCACGCCCGGCACCGACCAGACAGACACGGATTGGAGCAGGCATAAAGATATGTGTTCCTCTTTAAAATGTTTTCCCACTCTTATAACATCGAAGACGAAGAGCGTCAAAGCATGAGTTGACGGGAAGTCACGGGTGCGCTACAATGTAAGGGATTTTAAGGGCCGGTGGCGGAATGGCAGACGCAGGGGACTTAAAATCCCCTTCCCCTCGGGGAGTGTGGGTTCGACTCCCACCCGGCCCATCCAGTTTGCTGGGCACGGTGTGACTGGCGAGTCGGTCGGGCAAGCTGGTTGCAGCGTAGCCGAGTGGCAGCGTGGCCCTTGTCAGCGCAAGCACGGGCACGTGTCACCGGCACGTGTCCGTTTTCTTTTCTACACTACTCACAGGGAGAGATGAGGATGGAACCGAGCAAAGCCCGTGCCATTGTGGAAAAGGCGTTGATCCAGGGAAATGGCATTTTACGCTTGAAACCGGCCTGGGTGGCACGCGATTTCTTGCCCCCCGGCTACCGTCTGGGCCTCAGGGAAGAAGAATACGATGTCGGGGAACGCGGCTACATCTGTGAACGTTGGCTCGCTTCGGTGACCAAGGCGGATAACCGCATCGGCCCACCTGATGAAGGACTCAGCTACCTGGCCCTCGACAGCGGGGAACAGCTCACCCTTAAAGAAGCGGTCGAAGTGGCTGGTGCTGAGATTATGGGTGCCGAGTATGCACGCACCCATAAAGGGTTGGGGCGGTTAGCTAAAATCTACGATTTTGCTGCCCGTATCCCGTATCACATTCACCAGCGGAAAGAAGACGTGGCTCCCCTAGGCCGCAATCCCAAGGAGGAGGCGTACTACTTCCCCGAAGGGTTAGATATGGGCCCGCATCCGGAGACCTTCTTTGGCGTGCATCCCTATATTGTCGAACAGAAGAAGATGGACTTGTTGCTGCCCCACTTGGTGGAATGGAAGGATGACCTGATCTTGCGTTACTCGCGCGCTTATCTGTTGGTGCCAGGCGAGGGTTTCCACCTGCCATCCGGGGTGCTTCACGCGCCGGGAACAGCGGTGACCATCGAACTCCAGGAAGATTCCGACGTCTTCGCTATGCTCCAGGCGAAAGTTGCCGGCAAGATTATCTCCAAGGAACTGCTATTCAAGGATGTGCTCCCCGAGAAGCGTACTCAGCTGGGCGAACGCGCCGTCCTGGAGCAGATTGACTGGGAGACCAGCGGTGATCCCTATTTCTATGAGAATCGCCACACCGCCCCGATTTTGATTGAGGAAACCCAGCAGGAAGGAGGTGAGGAATACTGGATCTATTATAATACCACCAAGTTCAGCGGCAAGAAACTTGTGGTGAAACCGGGCAAAAGCTTTATCAGCGTGGACAAAGGGGTGTACAACATTCTGGTGTGGCAGGGCGAAGGACGCTACGACGGTCACCCGATCAAGGCACGCGATTTCGACCAGGATGAATTGCTTGTCACTTATGCTAAGGCAACCACTCCAATTAAGGTGGAGAACACTGGACGTGAAGACTTGGTGATTATCAAGTTCTTCGGACCGGATATCAACCTGGACGTGCCGATGATCCCGCGCTATCCGCCCGGGTCGTGACGTAATACCCTAGCACAAAGACATCTCAGCAATCTAGAATCAAGGAGGGTTCTCGATGAGTAAAAAGAAGATCTCGATTGGTGCATGGGCTTATATCTGGGGGGGCTATCAGGAAGCGCCTATCCCCCTGCCCGAGGTGCTCAAGCGGCTGCAGGAACTGAAGTTCGATGGAGTCGAGCTGGCGGCGTTTCCTCCGCACCTTGATCCCGCGGAGTACAATACGCGCGCCAAACGTCTGGAGATCAAGAAGATGCTGGACGACCACGGCCTGGCCGTCAGCGGTCTGGCAGCCAACTTCAGCGCGGTGCCACCTGCCCTAGCCAGCCCTACCCAATACATCGAGGTGGTGATGACCAACCTGGACATCTGCCATGACCTGAACATCCCCAAGCTGCGCGTGGACACTATCAGCCCGCCCACCGAAATCCCTGGCGGCATGGACTATGAGACATGCTTCTGGCGCGTGGCGCAGGTTTTCCATCGCGCTGCCGAGGTATGCGCCCGCGAGGGAGTCAAGCTGATCTGGGAATTTGAGCCGGGCTTCCTGTTCAACAAGCCCAGTGAAGTGGTGCGTATGGTTTACGCGGTCGACCATCCCAACTTCAGCGTCCTGTTCGACTCATGCCATGCCTATATGTGTGCTGTGGTCGGTGCGCGTCAGCTGGGCGAGAAGGAGACGCTACCCGGCGGTGTGGTGCAATTCGCCCATATGTTGACCGGTAAGATCGGTCACGTTCATTTCATCGACTCAGACGGCACATTGCACGACGATGAAACCAGCACCCACGCCCCCTTCGGACAGGGTGTGCTCAACTTCGAGGAGATCGCCAAGGCCTTGTTGGAAGCTGGTTACACTGACGAATGGTGGCCCATCGACCTGTGCTTCTGGCCCAAGGCGATGGAGGTGACCGCCGAGGCCAAGGCGTTTATGGATCAGCTGGTTGCAAAGTTTGCATAATGACAACCTAGATCTTCTGAGGCGCAGGAGAAACAGTGATGGCTGAAAAGATGAAAGCTCAGGTGTTCTACGAAGCGGAGAAGATGGAGCTAGAGGAAATCCCCATCCCGAAGGTCACCGACGTGGACGTTTTGGTACGGGTGAAAAACTGTGGGATTTGCGGCTCTGACATCTCCTATTACTACGGCTTGAGCCCGTTGGGCACCCCCACCGGCAAGGGGCCGCTGGTGTTGGGACACGAGTTCACCGGCGAGGTAGTCGAGGTGGGTGCAGTGGCCAAGTCAATGAACCTGTTCAAGCCAGGCGACCGCGTGGTGGTCAACCCGGTGCAGAATTGCAATGCGTGTTATGCCTGCGCCGCTGGCCGTACCAACTTGTGTGCCAATCTATACGTGCCCGGAGTAACAGCCAACGGAGGTTTCGCCGAATATTGCATCTCGCGCTACACCGGGTTGTTCAAACTGCCCGACAACGTCAGCTACGCTGCGGGCGCCTTCACCGAGCCACTTGCCTGTGCCGTGTATGGGATGAAAAAGCTAGCTCTCGAGCCAGGCCAGTTCGTGGCCATCTTTGGACCCGGGCCGATCGGCTTGATGATGGTGCAGATGGCCAAGGCGATGGGTGCCGGCAAAGTGGCCCTGATCGGTACACGCGACTATCGGTTGGAAGACGGCAAGAAGATGGGCGCGGATTACATTTTCAACACTAAGGACGAGAAGTCGCCCTACTATGTCAAGAACCTCAAAGAAGCCATCGCCGACCTGACACACGGCGCCCTGGCCGACCGGGCGATTGTGCCCACCAGCTCCAATGAGGCATTCGAGCAGGCGCTCGATATCACGGGCAATGCGGCTATCGTGGTGCACTTCGGCCTGCCCAACACAGATGATGTCATCCATGTGCCTGCGCTGGCCACGCATACGATGGACAAGGAAATTCGTTTCTCCTGGCTGGCGCCGCTCTCCTGGCCAACCGCTATCCGGATGATCTCCGAGGGGCTGGTCAACCTGGAGGGCCTGGTTAGCAGCACGGTGCCACTGGCCGACACCACTAAGGCTATTCGGATGTTGCGCGAGCGCGCCAATGACCCTATCAAGGTGCAAGTAACGCCCTAGTTGACATCGCGGCGCACCGGGATGCCGGTGCGCCGTATATTAACTATTATCCATCTGAGAGGTGTCCTATGGCAATCCAGTTTGGTCTCAACACGTTTACATTCGTCTCCCCCTTTACCACCAAGGATTTGGCACTGCTCGACAAGGTCAAGCAGATGGGTTTCGACCTGATCGAAATTCCCATCGAGGGCATGTCCGATCTCGACTATGAGGAAGCGGCCCGCGCACTCAAACGCACCGGTCTTGCAGTGAGTACGTGTGCGGCGATGGGCCCCGACCGCGACCCCACACACGAGGATCCGGTCAAGCAACAGGGCGGCATCGAGTATCTGAAGCATATGGTGGACGCTACGGCGAAGATGGGTGGCAGCATCTGTGGCGGGCCGATCTATGCCTCAGTGGGACGCACGTGGCAGACTACTCCCGAGCAGCGCAAGAAAGACTTGGAACGCTGTGCTCGCAACCTCAAGATTGTGGCCGACTACGCGCGCAGCAAGGGGGTGATCTTCGCCATCGAGCCGCTCAACCGTTTCGAGACCAGTTTCATCAACCTGGCCGAGCAGGCGGTGGAGCTGGTGGAGATGATCGACAGCCCGGCGATGCGCATCATGCTGGATACCTTCCACATGAACATCGAGGAGAAGCGTCTGGGCGAGGCGATCGAGAAAGCCGCTCCTTACCTGGTGCATATCCACGCCAACGAGAACGACCGAGGTACGCCAGGCAGTGGGCATGTACCGTGGGCCGAGGTTGCCACGGCGTTGAAGAAGATCAACTACAGCGGTGCCATGGTGATCGAATCGTTCAGCAGCGAGAACAAGACCATCGCACGTGCCGCTGCGATCTGGCGGCCACCTGCGCCCAGCCAGGATGAGCTGGCTTCCGAAGGGTTGAAGTTCCTGAAACAGCTGATGGCCTAGCACGGAGCAGAGCTGATCTCCATCCGTTAAAAATATTCGGCTTCTCAAGGAGGTGAAGGTATGGATAAAAAGATCAATGTCGCTATTGTGGGATTGGGCTTCGGCGCCGAGTTCATCCCCATTTACCAAAATCATCCCCATGCCAATATGTACGCTATCTGCCAGCGCACCAAAAGCCGATTGGATCAGATCGGCGATGCATTTGGCGTGGCGGTGCGTTATACCGACTTCAACGAATTGCTGAAAGACCCGAACATCGACGCCGTGCATATCAACACCCCCATCGCCGATCATGCGCCGATGACGCTGGCAGCACTGAAGGCAGGCAAGCATGTCGCCTGCACGGTGCCGATGGCCACCACGGTCGAGGAGTGTCGCCAAATCGTTGAAGCACAAAAGGCTTCTGGTAAGAAATATATGATGATGGAAACCACCATCTACTCGCGTGAGTTCTTCTACGTGAAAGAACTCTACACGTCGGGTAAGATGGGACGTATCCAGTTCCTGCGCGCCACTCATCAACAAGAGATGTTGGGTTGGCCTGGCTACTGGGAAGGTTTCCCGCCTATGCTGTATGCCACGCACGTGGTCAGTCCCTGTCTGGCATTGGTAGGGAAAGACGCCGAGTCGGTGGTGTGTTTTGGTTCCGGGCGCATCCAGGAACATCTCATCCCCAAGTACAACTCGCCATTCGCCATCGAGACGGCCCATATCAAGCTGCGCGACTCCGATCTGGTAGCTGAGGTGATGCGCTCGCTGTTCAACACAGCACGCCAATACCGCGAGAGCTTCGATGTATATGGCAGCAAAATGTCGTTCGAATGGCCGCTCATCGAACACACCCCGCCTGTGGTGCATATTGGGGAAGTGCCACATCAGGTGGACGTGTTGGACTATGCCCACTTACTGCCTGAGCCGATTCAGCGTTTCACCACCAAGGGAGTGTACGGTGGTGAACAACAGCACCTTTCCTTTATCCAGGGATCGGGACACGGAGGCTCCCATCCGCATCTTGCGCACGAGTTCATTATGAGCATTGTGGAGGATCGCGAACCCTTCCCCAACGCGCGCAAGGCGGCCAACTGGACATGCACTGGCATTCTGGCGCACGAATCGGCTATGCGCGGTGGTGAACGCATGTACTTGCCGGAATTCACCTTCTCCGATTAAGTTTGTTGATGGAGTGGACGGGACATCGCTGCCCGGTCTCTCGGGCAATCTCTGATAAAGCACACGGCGTGCTCACCCAGGGCACGCCGTGTGCATTAAGGGGATCAGAGATAATAGGTCATGCGTTGTAAGTGCACCGCTGGATCGATGTTCTGCACTTGCACGCCTGGGGGCACTGAGATGTTAATAGGAGCATAGTTGAGAATCGCCCGCACCTGACAGCGCACCAGCACATCGACCGTCGCCTGGGCTGCAGATGAGGGAACCGCGACAATGGCAATGCGGATGCCATGTTCGCAAATGAGTCGCGGCATGTCGGCCACGTCATGGATCACTTTGCCGGCGACCACTTGGCCAATCTTGGCAGGGTCATTGTCGAAGATCAGGGTGATTTCGAACCCCTTGGTGACGAAACCATTATAATTTGCCAACGCATGGCCCAGAGCACCGCATCCCACCAGCGCTACAGGCCATACACCCTCCACGTGCAAGATATGCTTCAATTGGCTGCTCAAGTACTTGACATCATAGCCTGCTCCCTGCTTGCCGAACTCACCAAAGTGGGAAAGATCCTTGCGGATTTGGGCCGGGCTGATGCCGAGGCGACGCCCCAACTCATGAGAGGAGACGATCTCGTAACCCTCTTCTATCAGATAGTTCAAGGTGCGCAGATATAAAGGCAAGCGCCCCACCACGATATCAGGCACTTTGTCCGTCGGCATACGTTTCTCCCTCCCCCATCCTTGCACCGAGCCCTGTGCAGAGGCGCACTGGAAATCTCTCTTGTGAAAGCAATCACATACTCCTACATGATTATAATCAAGCTCGGCACACCATACAAGATTTTTCGAAGCTTAGCACTCATTTGCCCTGCTGAGTCCCCAGCAATCGGCTGGGACAATCCGCAGATATAAGATAAGCGCGTCACACGAAAAACTGCTTCATTGCTCCCTTGAAAAACCGGGCGTTTTATGGTAAAATAGACATAACGTTTGACGGTTTGTCACAACGCGACGGAGGAAGAATTATGTCGCGACGACAACAGTTGTTTCTCTTCGTGCTGGGATTGACCACTCTAAGTGTATGCATCACCGGTTTTGTACTTGTAGTCGACACCGTGCGGCGGATGACGACAACTCCGTCGATGGTAGCAGCGCAGACGCGCGCACAGCAATTAGAGTTACTGGACCAACCGGTATGGCTCTCGCCCACTCCAACCGCCACCCCCACTCCGTCCCCTACTCCTACATATACGTTAGTGCCCACTTGGACACCGGAACCCACTGCTACATTCACACCCGCGCCAACACCGACGGAGACACCTGTGCCACCGACTCCGACACCGCGCCCGCAACCGAAG
>JANXAX010000075.1:0-7243 GCA_025062175.1 Anaerolineae bacterium
CGAGGTCAACACGGCGTGCTTGAGGTTCATCGCTTTGACCGCCTGGGCAACGCGCAACGGCTCCTCTTCATCCAGCGGCCCAGGACGGCCGGTGCGGATGTTGCAGAAAGCACAGCTGCGGGTGCAGATATCGCCGAGTAGCAAGAAAGTAGCCGTGCCACGTCCCCAACACTCACCGATGTTCGGACACATGGCCTCCTCACAAACTGTATGCAACGCTTTGGAGCGCATCAGCTGCCGCACCCGTTGATAGGTTTCGCCGGACGGCATGCGCACGCGCAGCCACTCGGGCTTGCGTTGGGCCTCGCTGGGACGCGGCACGTCATGATCGGTAAAACGAGAGATTTTCACTTATCACCTTCCCTGAGGTTACTCACCTCTTGGCCAACTATTTTTCGGAACCATCACTCTATCCCTACAAATCTTTCCTGTGTTCTGGGATTATAGTACACTCTGTTGAACTAGCAAGGGATGGAAATGCCCCGGTAGTGCATCCCCGGCGATGGGAATTTGCTCTCGAGCAATCGAGAGAGTCGGAGACAAAGAGGGCTTTCTAAGCGCATACCAAGACATACCGAGAAGCGGGCCAATCGAGACTTTCGCGTGTCGAGATGGCTTTCAACGGCTACCGACAGGTGTTCCAACATCGCTTGCAAGCCCTCCAGGGTCTGAATTTCTGTCAGGAAAGAATCACCGCCAATGACCCTATCACATGCCTTCGGTGTGACGTTGATCGTGCTGGCCACGGCGTGCTGGAGCACGTCGGGGACGTTCATCCACTTCATCCTGCGCCACGCGGACTCTACCCCTTGGGGGCTGGCCTTCTGGCGCGATCTGGCCACGTGGCTCTGCCTGGGCGTGGGCTTGCTCGTCCTACGCCCGACTCTACTCCGTGTAGAACGGCGCGACCTTCCCTGGTTAGCCCTGATGGGTTCGATAGGGGTTGGGCTGATGCATATCGCCTGGACTACTTCGGTCGTCGTCAACGGGGTGGCAGTTTCGACCACTTTACAGGCCAACGCGCCGATATTCGTGGCGGTGATGGCACGACTGTTGTGGCACGAACCGCTCACCCAACGTAAAGGGATTGCCATTATGCTCTCGGTGGCAGGCACGCTGCTCATCGGCAGGTTGGATCGATGGGATGGCGTGCACATCACTTCCTGGGGTTTGTTTCTCGGATTGGCGGCTGCGCTGACCTATGGGGTCTTAGCATTGCTGACCAAGAAGTTGGCGGGCAGTTATCACTCGGCGACAGTGCTGCTATACACCTTTGGTTTTGCCACCCTTACGTTGCTCTTCACTCAGCCGGATAGTGCTCTCCTTGCTGCGCCAGCGTGGCCGACATTCGCCTATTTCAGCGCGCTGGTGCTTCTGCCAACCATTGGCGGTTTCTTGCTCTATACAGCCGGAATGCGACGTCTCCCGGTGAGTGTCGCGTCTATCGTGGCAATGACCGAAGTGCCGTTCGCGGCGCTCGTCTCATTCTTCACGCTGGGAGAACGTCTCGACGGCTGGCAGGCTCTGGGTGCCACAGCCATTGTGATGGCCGTCGTGCTGTTGACGTGGCCACAGAGCAAGCGAAAACCCGCACCTGAGAGTGAAATGTCTGTGCCGGCGGTTCGGGCCATCACTTCATCGGACGTCCGGACTGGTTACTCCGCGGATCGATGATCCGAATGTCGCGCGGCACGCCACAGGTTGGCACGGATTTGTCTCCGGTTGCGGCCGGCATCAGCCAGCCAGCGTCGGATCCAGGCGCGGCGCGATGTCTCCGCTTGCGGACACGCGGAATCGCAATAAGGGAGTTGCAGAGCACGCGCCAGCTGAATCAAACGGCTTTCTTCCAGGTAGATCAGCGGGCGGATGAGAGTGATAGTCTGGCCGAAGAAGTCCAGGCGCGGTGCCAGGGTCTGCAACCGCCCAGCGAAGAGCAGGTTGAGCAAAGCCGTCTCGGCGGCATCGTCCGCATGATGGGCCAGCGCCAGCTTGTTGCAACGCAACGCATGGGCCTGCAGAAAAAGAGCTTTGCGGCGATTCCAGGCGCAGCGTTGGCAGCTGAGGGGTAGCTTGTCGTGCACACCCAGTTCCAGGGGCACAAAGGCGTATTCCACGCCCAGCCGGACGAACCACGGTTCTAGAACGGGGCGCAAATCGGGCAATCCGGCTGGATGCATCTGGACGTGCAATGCCACCAGCTGATAGCGTTCGGCCACCAGGGCCTGCCGTGCCAACAGCAGATGCAGCAAGACACAACTGTCCTTGCCGCCCGAGACCGCGACAGCCACGCGGTCGCCATCGCGGATCATCCCAAACTCATAGATGGCGCGATTGACCGACTTGAGCGCGAAGAAGGTGTGTCGATCAAGGTTCTGGAGGGCACGGGGCTGTGAATGGGGATTTATTTCCTCTCGCACCTCAGTTGGAGATACTACATTCCCAGTGGGGAAGTCACAAGCGCTCTTTTCCACGCCTCCTCAACTCCGCACGCTGCGCACTACTTTCTTGCCCCTTACGGACATCTCTCTTCGACTGTAGCACGTGGGGACGCGGTCAGATAGGCCAGTGCCTCCTCTTGTTCGCCGTCCATCACCACTTCGAGATGGCGTCCCCCCGAGGCTCGGGGCACATCGATGACCTTGATGTAGTCCGCATAAGCGGCTGCATCGGGCAGCAGCTCGGTCAGTACATTAGGTGCAGCGTCCAGGAAAGCGCGGTTGAAGATGGTGCCAGGCTCGTCCGGATAGAGGGCCAAGGGGTAGATTTGCGATTCGACCAGGTCCTGGAAGAAATGGGTACCGTAAGAAGCTTCTGGCGCTTCACCCCCTTTGGCCATGGCGATCTCGACCAACATCCGAGTGTTGTAGATGTCGGCGTAGCTGACCTTAACGCCCAGGTCGATGTTAGAGCTGCCCCAGCGTCCAGGGCCCATCAAGATGAAACGCTCCCCTTGGAGCTGCTTGTTCAGTTGGCCGATGACACGTGCCACTTGCAGTTTTTCAGCATAGCTGGGGATGCGGCTGTAGGCTTCGGGATCTACATAGATAATGTAGCGGATGTTGGACACCACCCCTTGCGGCACCATCTTATGCGCCGAGAAGATCTTGTCCGCGTCCGGGATATCGCGCGGGATGCGTGCACCCCTCGCCCAGGCCTGGTCGGTGAGCGGTCGGCACTGCAACAGAACGATCGTGAACTGATTTTTGCCCCGGTCGCCGGTGATTTCCACGGCGAATTCGATGTCCACTGGGTACTGATAGTAGCGCTCTAACGTCTTCATGATTGTCTTCATCGCGCCGGTGAACACTTTGTTGCTCACCAGACCATCGAAGGTGAGCACCAGGTTGCGCACGTCCAGGTCCATTCCCAACGCGATAATCGGCTGTACATAATCGCCTTGGTCCAGCGCGGCGAGCAAGCGCAGGGCAGGATAATCCGGCGTCAACACCTCTTCCACTGGGAAGGAGCGGAAGACATTTGTCTGCAGGTCGATGGCATCGATGTAATGTTGAGAGTAACGCCGGATCTCGGCCACATTACGTTCCGGGCGCAGCTGGGGATGGCTGAGCGCTACCATACGTGGGTAATCATCCGCCACACGGTCTACGGCACGCGTGCCCATTCCCCACACCAATCGCAGGAAGCCATCTTCGCGCCGGATAACACGGTTCCAGCGGAAGGGGTTGCGGCTGAAGCCCACACCGGCGACATCGGGGAAGAAATAACGTCCGTGGGCATAGCCCGCCACCTTCTGGATGAGGATGGCCATCCGTTCATCGTAGTCCACCAGCCCCTTCTGACGTCGATACAGCAGGGCATTGGGGTTATACACGCTAGCGTAGATGCGCTTGATCGCCAGCTCTAACGCGGCCAAGTTCTCCTCAAGGCTGCCCTGATTGGGACAGAAGTAGCTGTCATATTTGCCGGCGAAGGCGCTGCCCAGGTTGTCCTCGAGCAGGCTCGAGGAACGCACGATAATCGGATGCGGTCCGATTTCCTGGAGGATCTCGCGCAAGCGCAGCGTCACATGTTCAGGGAAGCGCGCGTTGGTCATCGCTTCCACTATTCTGGGATACTCGGCGATGATCTGCTCGCTGCTCTTGTATTTCTGATTGTGAAAGTCGTGCAGCTGGTTCAGCTCGTGGACCTCATAGAAGACGTCGGCGCCGATAAAGTAAGAGTCGGGGATCTTCAAGGGAACTGGCAGCTCCAGCTCGCCCATCGCCTGGGCGTGCTGGAGTATCTTGTACGCGAGCAGCAGACCCGCCGCCTTGCCACCGATGCGTCCGCGTCCGATGCGCCGCCGGCGGATCTCCCGGAGGTCGGCGATGGTAAAAAAGCGTTTGGCAATGCCCACAAAGTGCAGCTGATCACTGATCATCCCCTTGATCAGGACGACGATGATCTCTTCGAGGTGGTGCTGCACCTTGGCTCGCTCTTCCGGAAGATAGCTCTCGTACTCCTCGCCTTTGGCGAACAACAGATCCCACGGGGCTAGCTCCGGGTTAAAGGTGAGCACCACATCCCGTTGCGGCGCACGCTGACGCAGCAGAGGGCGCACCAGCTCGACAAAGTCAGAATGCGGGAAGTGATAGGCAAAGTAAAAATCGGTCAGGTGGTCGCGGATGATTTGCAAACGTTCCTGCCACACTTCGGGCGGTTCTTGGTCGTAAGGATACTGAATGCCCTCCAGCTCTTGCGACTGAATTGCCTTTTCCACCACTTCTTTTTCAAACACTTCCGGGTCGATGACATGGTGCGCAAACAGCTTCTCCCGCATCTTGGCACGGATGGTCTTGGCCAAGATTGGATAGCGGCTGATCTCCAAGTAGAGCTGGAGCACCTTGGGTGGTTGCACCGAATCGTGTCGCTCGGACATAGCAGTATGGATTATATCCAACGTGTCGGACAGGAGCAACCTATCGGGCAGAAGAGTTCAGCGGAAGAGTATATCCACCCGAGAAAAACGGAGTGCATCGGACAGGTGATCACCCCGGCGCACAATCGAACAGGGCACGCCTCGCTCCTGAAGGGCAAGGCTGACGGCCTCCGTGGCACCAATTGCAGCACTTTCCGACAGGAAGCTGACCGGGTCGATGAGTACGACCATAGCCCGCCCACCGCGCCAGACCGGGTGCTGAACGGCGGCCACCCACTGGGGATCATACACGGATGATGTGATAATGAGCAGCAGCGCGTTGCGCGTGAGATAGGCATTTTCCATCTCTAGCACTTGTGCCAGCGACACGCCGCCCATCGGTTGTAAAACCGCCAGCAGGGAGAGCACACGGTCGAGCTGACGTGCTCCATAATCTGGCGGGACGAAGGTGCGCCGCTGGCCATAGGCGTACGTGACCAACCCCAGCGGCCAGTTGCGCTCGAGTAGAAAATGGCGTGCCAGCGAGGCTGCGCTGGCCACCGCGTACTCCTGTGTGGCGGGCATGAGCAGCGTTATTCCCGGATTTTCGGGTGGAACGTGGGACGGGGGCGACAAGTCCACTCTGTCTCCCTCATCTGTTTGGCGGGCGATGTGCGCCCGCTGCTCCATGTCGAGCACCAGCCACACTTCAGCCAGCGCATCCCGTTCGAATTCCTTGACGATGAGCCGCCCGAGACGTGCGCTCGAGGGCCAGTGAATGCGGTTGAAGCTAT
This sequence comes from Anaerolineae bacterium, assembly GCA_025062175.1. GTDB lineage: Bacteria > Chloroflexota > Anaerolineae > 4572-78 > NAK82 > NAK82. Next base: position 5,653 of record JANXAX010000075.1, read on the forward strand.
CACCTGGAACATATTCCCGGACACTGGCTGCATTAATCGTCACGTCATATGTGTGTCGGCGTTGCCAGACATTGCCCTCACGTTCCGCTGTCGGAGGGGAAAAGCCCGGCAGCTCGGCAGTGAAGGGATAGACGGTGAGCACGCTGGTGAGCCCTATCTCCCGTTGAAATAGAAACAGCCCGAAGGGATCACCCGCACAGAGCACCAATGGCCCGATGCGGAAGCGTCCGCGCTGATAACAGGGTGTGCGCACCATCCAGCTGCGTTGGCTGCGTCCTGCCAGCCCACTCAGCACCCGGCTGGCACGGTGGAAAGGTAGATCAGAGTAATCGCGCACCTCTACGTAGAGCTTGGGAAGCACGCTGTAGTTTTCAACCGTGATGATTTCCTCGGCGTAGTGGCCTACATAGGTACGCAGTGTGTGGACGCGTCGCGTGACACGCAATCCCAGCAGGCTAAAACGTGCCCACAGGTAGGAAATCATCAGCAAGCTGCCAAAGAGATAACTTAGGTTGAGGAAAAGATCGTGGCCGTTGACGATCTCGGTGGGAAAGAGGATGGCCAACAGGGAGCTGGTCAGCCACAGGCCGAGCACCATCCAGCTGCGTCTCAATGCGGTCATTGTGCCACTGTCACCCGGGTACGCACACTTGGCAGGGGCAGCGAGTGCAGCAGTTCATGGATCACATGATGGGCGTCCGCATGCCTGGCGCGGGCGGCAGGATTGAGGATCAGGCGATGCGTCAGGGTGGCGGGGGCCAACGCTTTAACGTCATCCGGGATAACATAATCGCGCCCCAACATGGTGGCACGGGCCTGGGCCGTCTTAAAGAGTGCCAGGCTGCCCCGCGGGCTGGCGCCGAGATAGACGTCCGGATGCCGGCGCGTCGCCTCCACCAACATCACAATGTATTCGCGGATGGACGGTTCAACATGTGTCTGTTTGATCGCCTCCTGTGCTATGCGTAACTCCTCCAGCGTCACCACCTGGGCGAGGTGGACGATAGGATGCTCGAATTGCTGCGCGGTCAGGATGGCCATCTCATCCTGTGGTGAAGGGTAACCGAGGTGGATACGCAACAGGAACCGGTCCAGCTGCGCCTCGGGCAACGGAAAGGTGCCTTCATACTCGATCGGGTTCTGGGTGGCCAGTACTAGAAAGGGTGGTCCCAGCGCACGCGTCACACCATCCACGGTCACTTGGCGTTCTTCCATCGCTTCCAGCAGGGCGCTCTGCGTCTTCGGGGTGGCGCGGTTGATCTCATCCGCCAGCACAATCTGGGCGAAGATCGGCCCGGGTCGGAACTCAAACTGACGGGTCTTCTGGTTGAAGATGTGAACACCCGTGACGTCCGAGGGGAGCAGGTCGGGAGTGAACTGGATGCGGCTGAACGTGCATCCAATGGAGCGCGCCAAGGCACGCGCCAACATCGTCTTACCCACTCCGGGCACATCTTCGATGAGCACGTGACCTTGACAGAACAAGGCAATAACGGTGATCTCAATCGCCTCCCGCTTGCCGATGATCACCTTTTCCACGTTTTCAATGATCTTCTCTGCGCACGCCCGTACGACGTTCACCATTTCTCTT
>JANXAX010000075.1:7253-9185 GCA_025062175.1 Anaerolineae bacterium
AGCATTTTCACTCGATGAAATGTGCCGTGGAGGGGGAAATCCTTCCGCCACGGCACACTCCTCGCTCATTATGATAAGTTTTGTCGTCCTACTGCAGGTGAGGTATTTCATCTGGGGGGCGGTGTAGGATTAAACCGAGCCGCGCGTGTCCGCAAGTGGCTTCTCTCTCACCAGGCGAGAGAGCCAGGGTAAGGAGAGATTACACCGCTCTCTGATGGTCGCGGCTCGAGTGTACTGTTGCCATTTCGAAGCATTGCTTCCATCTCGCCCCCAAATCGAAATGTACCCTCTACTGCCCGACCTGGTCTCTCACGTTCTCCGCAGCTCATTCAGATGTTCCTCGACCGCCTGCACTTCGGCCCTAAGATCGGCCAAGTAAGCTTCCAGGTCGGCGATGCGTTCGGCACGGGTGCGGTAACGCCGTCGGAAGCCGCTTGTCCTGGTTTCACAGCACACGCCGTGATGTCCTCCCCCACAGCAATCACAGTCACAGCAGTCGCAACAGCAGCCATCACAACCGCAGCCGCACCCACAATGATGCCTATGAGATCTGTGTTGGCAACCACAATGGCAGCTGCAATGACAACCGCAATCGTGATGTCCGTGAACTCTACAGCCGCACATATCACACCTCCCTATGCAAGATCTTTTGCACCCATGATCCTCGGCAACGGTGCTTTGCGCAAGCGCAGACTGTTCGTGACCACGGTGACGCTGCTGAAGGCCATCGCCAGAGCGGCCAAAGCTGGATGAAGCGCCCGTACGATGTCGGGCAGCCAGGTAATGGGATACAACGCGCCGGCTGCCACTGGGATGAGCAGCATGTTGTAGAAAAAGGCCCAAAACAGGTTTTGTTTGATCGTGCGCATCGTGGCGTGGCTGAGCCCGATTGCCTGGGGCACAGCTTGCAAATCGCTGCGCATCAAGGTGATATCCGCTGTCTCCATCGCGATATCGGTGCCGCTGCCCATGGCGATGCCGACATCGGCCTGGGCCAGTGCAGGGGCATCGTTGATGCCATCCCCGACCATGACGACCAGGCTATTTCCCTCAGCTTGTAGCTGCTTGATCACGGCAGCTTTGTCCCCCGGTAGCACCTCGGCCAACACGTGGTCAATCCTCGCCGCGTGGGCGACCGCCTGGGCCGTGCTCGGGTTGTCACCCGTTATCATCACCACTCGCAACCCCATGCGCCGCAGCTGTTGCACTGCCTCGCGCGAACCGGGTTTGAGCACATCCGCCAGCGCGACCAACCCGACCGCCTGACCACCTACGGCCACCCAGATGACCGTCTTGGCTTCCGCTTGGAGCTGATGTTCAGCGTTTTCCAAGCCGTTCAACGAGACAGAGCGATCCAGCATCAAATTGCGCCGGCCCACCAGCACACTATGCCGGCCTACACGACTGACAATTCCCTGGCCGCTTGACGCTTCGAATGCCTCCGGAACGGATGGCACGACACCGCGTGCTCTGGCTGCATCGACGATCGCTCTGCCCAGCGGGTGTTCGCTGACTAACTCGGCTGATGCAGCCAGATAGAGCAATGCGGATTCAGCATCTGGAAGCGATGCGTGGGCTTGGATAGGGCGCAGCACAGTGTGTGCCTGCTCACTCACAACCACATCCGTCACTGTGGGTTGACCGAGGGTGAGGGTGCCGGTCTTGTCGAGCACGACAATTCTGGCGGCATGGAGGCGTTCCAGCGCTGCGCTATTGCGGAACAGGATGCCCATCGTCGCACCGCGCCCGAGCCCGACGATCACTGCGGTGGGCGTTGCCAGGCCGAGCGCACACGGGCAGGCAATCACCAGCACGCTAACCGCTGGGATGAGCGCATCGGGCAGCGAGCGGGTCGCCCCCCACCAGCCAAGAAAGGTGAGTCCCGCAATCGCCATCACGATGGGCACGAACACCGCCGCCACGCGGTCTGCC
>JANXAX010000076.1:0-7493 GCA_025062175.1 Anaerolineae bacterium
GTTGGCCGGCGACCCGCGCGACTACAAGAAAGTGGCCAAGATGACCGAGCTGGGCATCCACCGCGGTGTGACCGGCAGCATTTCGTTCGAGAACCATGCCGGACGCTGCTATCCGTGGCAGACGCCCGACTCGTCGCTCGGCCAGGCGCATACCATTTATCAATGCTGGGACTTGCAACACCATCTGGTCTTCCCGCCGCCTTACACGCAAGCGGAATTCCGGTTGCCGCCCTGGTTCTCCTAAACCCAAGCGAGCCGGGTGGCACAATCTCAATGCTCTTGCAAGCCGGGCGCTCGTGGCAAGCTGGGCGCCCGGCCCATTGGGTGCATGGCTGGGGGTGGGGGAACTTCGCTCCAATTCGTTGCAAAAGTGGTGATCATTGTTTTGTTTTCTTGACCCCTCGCGACAGAGTTGTTCTCCTGCGCACTGGTACGCGAGACAGGTGAACTATGAGCGTCATCTTTGAATGTGAGAAGGTAACCAAGGCATACGGTGGACTGTTGGCAGTCAAGGATCTCTCTTTCAGCGTGGAGGAAGGTGAAATCTACGCCATCGCTGGGCCCAACGGTGCCGGCAAGACCACCCTCTTCGATACCATCTCAGGCGTCTCGCCTGTGACCAGCGGTAAGATCCGTTTCTATGGCCAGGAGATCCAGCGTCGTCGTGCCGACGATATCTGCCGTTTGGGGATTGCACGCACCTTCCAGACGACGGTGGGCTTCGACACGCAAACGGTGCTGACGAACGTGTTGGTCGGCGCTACCATGGGACGGCCTGGCACTGGCAGGATCACCCTGGAGTTCGATCAAGATTCGATTCAAACGGCTCTGGATGTCCTGGAGTTCTGTGGCTTGCTGGACAAACAAGATTGGCGTGCTTCGCTCCTCTCGGTTTCAGAGCGCAAGAAATTAATGCTAGCCACGGCGTTAGCCACCAAACCCAAACTGCTTCTCCTGGACGAGCCGGTGGGGGGGTTGAACCGTCAGGAACGCAGTGAGATGATCGAATTCGTGCGCCGAGTCAACCAGCTGGGTATCACGGTGCTGATGATCGAACACATCATGAAAGCGGTTCAGGCATTGGCCAACCGCATGTTGGTGCTGCACCACGGCGAGAAGATCGCTGAAGGAATGCCGGCTGATGTCCTGCGCGACGAGCGGGTCATCGAAGTCTATCTGGGCGGCAGACACCGCGAGAAGAAGCTCTCGGGCAACGGGGGAGGTGGTCGCTGATGTTGAAAGTAACGAACTTGGAAGCAGGTTATGGTGGCTCTATCGTGCTCCACGGCGTCTCGCTGGAAGTCAAAGATGGCGAGGCAGTGGTGCTCCTGGGGCCCAATGGGCACGGCAAAACCACCCTGTTGCGCACGATCTCGGGTTTGATCCGTCCGAGCGCCGGGCGCATTGAATTTGACGGCAAGGTGCTTTCGAATATGTCACCTGCCGAAATTGTCGCAGCGGGTGTGGTGCATATCCCGCAAGGCGATTTGCCCTTCCCGGAGCTCACGGTACTGGAGAATCTGCTGATGGGAGCGTATCTGCCAGAAGCTTGGAAACAACGCAAGCAAAAGCTGGAGCAGGTTTACGAGCTGTTCCCGGTGCTGCGCGAACGCTCTAACCAGTTGGCGCGCACGTTGTCAGGGGGAGAACGCCGCATGTTGGCACTCGGACGTGGCCTGATGTCCAATGCTAGGCTGCTCATCGTGGATGAGCCTTCGCTGGGCTTGGCGCCTTTCCTGATCGAGGAAGTTTATCGCAAAATCCACGACATCAATAAGAAGGGTGGGCTATCGGTGCTGCTGGCGGACGAAAATGCCGATCATATTGCCGGATTTGCGGATCGCGTCTACTTGCTGGAGATGGGCAGTATTGTGAGCGAAGGCAGTGCCGAAGAGATGCTTAAGAACGAGGCATTGTTAGCTGCCTATCTGGGCTAGCATAGACACCTGATCACGCTATCGGCGAGGAGGAAGAGCATTCTTATGGAGAAACTGATACAGGCCATTTACGGTGGAATTGTCTATGGCTCTATCTTCGGGATGATGGCGCTGGGGCTCACCCTGATCTGGGGTGCTTTACGCATGCTCAATTTGGCGCATGGCTCCCTTTACTTGGTGGGGACCTACATTGCCTGGGCGCTGGTGACTCTGTTGAAGGTGCCTATGGTGCCGGCTTTACTGCTCGCCGCAGTGGGGGCAGCCGTGGTGGGTTTCGGGATGCAAACCCTGTTTCTGAACCGTATTCTCGGCAAGCCGGGCTGGGACGTGGGCTCGTTGATTGTAGGTGTAGGGGTTGGCATGGCACTGGATCAGAGCATCTTGCTCACCTTTGGTCCGCGTGTCAAGCAAATGCCGCCGCTGATCCCGGGTGTCTACAAGATCGGCCGGGTGGTGATCAATTACAACTTTCTGGTGGTCGTGGCTGTGGCAGTGATCTCGCTGGTGTTGTTAAGCCTGTTCTTGAGCAAATCCCGTTACGGTTTGGCGATCCAGGCGGTCTCGCAGCAGCCAGATGCTGCCCAGCTGATGGGCATCCCAACGCGCACGGTGTTCCTGATTGTGATGTGCATCAGCGCCGCCCTGGCTGGCTTGGCTGGTGCGCTCCTGTCAACCGTCTACCAGGTGCAGCGCGAATCGGGGGCCAATGCTATGTTGATGGCACTGGTGGTGACCATCTTCGGGGGATTGGGAAGTGTTAAGGGAACCATCTGGGCTGCCTATCTCATCGGACTTTTGCAGTCCTTCCTGATGGTCTATCTGGGCGCCGGCACGGCCTTGCCGGGTGTCTTTCTGTTTATGATGCTGATGCTGGTGATCCGGCCCAGCGGCCTGTTCGGTCTGGGGGAGGCGAGGCGGCTATGATCCAAGAGGAGAGTTTCTCGAGACGGTCCGCAGTGGCCCATGTCGCGGAACGACTCAAACCATCGGCAGTGCCATGGTCGCGGCCGAGCGTCGTGCCGGTGGTGATTGTCTTGTTGATTTCTCTGGCTTTGCCGTGGATTGCGGATCTCACCCCATTCGGCAAGTTCGTCCTCCATCTTATGATCCTCTTCTTCTTGTGGGGCATCGTAGTGGAGGGATGGAATTTGATCATGGGAGTGTCGGGCATCTTCTCGTTTGCCCAAGTGGCGTTGTTCGCTGTGGGTGCCTGGACGAGCGGGGTGATCACCCAGCAGCTGGGCTGGAGCCCCTTTGTGGCCATGTGGTTTGGGCCGGTGGCAGCGACCGTGGTGGCCGTGATCTTGGGATTGCCGACGCTGCGGCTGCGCGGTGCTTACGTGGTTTTGCTGACACTTGGCTTCCAAGAACTGTTCCGCAACTTCACCACACAAGGTCCCAACTTCGTCGCCGGCGGCGGCTACGGATTGCGCTATGTGCCCAAGTTCCCCTTTGAAGGATGGGTGGGCGGGGACAAGGCGCAATTCCTGTACTACTACCTGGCGCTGGTGTTCTTTGTGATCGCCACGTTCGCCATCTGGCGCATCTTCTACTCACCCATCGGGATGGCCTTTCGCGCGTTGCGCGACTCTGAAGTGTATGCTATCAGCCGGGGTGTCAGCCCCTTCCGCTATAAGCTGTTCCTCTTCGGCTTCGTCGCCTTCTTCACCGGCTGGGCCGGCGCTTTCTATGTGCATTGGTATGGGGCGATCTCGCCAGCCATTATGCTCTTCGGCACAACCATCAACCTGCTCGCCATGATCGTGATCGGCGGATGGGGAAGCTTCTGGGGGCCAATCGCCGGGTGCGCTGTGCTCACTGTCCTGCCCGAGGTCATGCGTGCCGTGGAACAATACCGTATTCTCTTGTTGGGCATTGTGCTCGCCTTGGTGGCAATCTTCGCGCCCGAAGGACTTTTCCCGCTCCTGCTGCGCTGGGTGAGGCGGTTACTGGGCCGGAAAGGCTAAATCCGGAGTCACGGCCACTCAACGGTGACGGGCAGGCCGCTCTGGAAGGGTTCCGTCCGGAGAAATGGCTCGACGGACGGAACCCTGATTTTGCGCTGTCGCGCCGCTCTAGGTGTGATGGGACAAGCAAAAGGGGCAATCCATGCAGGAAGTTGGTGCGGCAAGTTCCCAAACATACCACAAGACACGCTCCGCAGGATCGTTGCGCATCTCCATCTTGGACGAGGCACATATCGAATACATCCATACCCGGTCACTGCGCGTCTTGGAGGAAGTCGGTATTGTGATCCGCTATCCACCAGCCCGCCAGCTGTTGCAAATCGCTGGCGCCCGGACGGATGAGGCGCGCCAAAGGGTCTATATTCCTCACCGATTGGTCGAGCTGGCATTGCAGTCGGCTCCGCGTCGGGTCACCGTTTATGGCGGACATCCCGCCGCGCGAGGCTGCCATCTATATCTGGATGGTCCGCAGTACGCCCGCACCACGACGGGTCTGAATTGGATCCTCGATCATCGCGCTGCCAGGCGTCGTCCGGTCACCGCAAAGGATACTGTCAACTGGACACGGCTGATACACAGGCTGCCTAACATCCATCTCGCTGGTTCGCTGATCGATCAGGAGGCGGCTTCCCGCGCGGCAGAGGTGCGTTGTCTTGCCAGAATGGTGCATCATACCGACAAACCTTTCGTGTTCTCGGCCTTCAGTGGTGAGGGCATGCGCTGGTTGTGGCGGATGAGCCAGGTCGCCCAAGGAAATGGGCGACTGCCTCGGCTGATGGTGCTTTCCTCGGTCAACAGCCCGCTGACCTATGGTTGGGGGCAGTGCGAAGCAGCGATGGTCTCGGCCGAACTGGGCATTCCGGTGCTTTTCAACTCTTCCGCGGTGGCCGGCGTGACAGCGCCGGTGACGCTGGCCGGTGCGGTGGTGCAAATCAACGCCGAGATGCTGGCGGCGCTCACCATTATTCAGCTGCATCGGCCTGGCGCGCCGGTGGTATATGCTGCCCACCCAATGGCATTTGACATGCGTGCTGGCATGGCCTCCATCAGCGTGGCCGAAGTGGGCCTGATGTCGGCCGCCTGCGTGCAGATGGGGCGCTACTACGGGTTGCCGACCGCTTCGAACGGCATCTGTACTGACACCTGCACGCCGGACGCTATGGCCACCCTGGAGAAATGGGCCAGCGGATATCTGCCGGCGATAGCCGGCGCCAATCTCAACGGAGGAGCCGGATCGCTGGCCTGCGTCGGCACGGTGAGCTTGGAACAGCTGGTAATCGATAGCGATTTATATGGGCATATCTTTCGCCAGGCGCGCGGTTTGACGGTCGACGAGGAGACTCTCGCTTTTGATGCGATCGCACGGGTCGGACCAGGTAGGGATTATCTCATCGATGAGCATACCTTGAGACACTTCCGCGAGGAATTTTACTTCTCATCGCTCGCCAATCGCCTGAGTGCGCCGGCCTGGGAGGCGGCGGGCAGCCGGGACACGCTTGAGCGAGCCCATCAAGTCGTGGAGGAAATCCTGGCGCAGCCCGAAACACGCTTCCTATCCGAGGAGCAGTCGCGCGAAATTGACCGTCTATTGAAAGCGGCCGAAGAGACGCTGGCTACGCTCGAGATTCCCACATAGTCCGGAGGGGTTTATTTGAAGGGGGTCTCGAGACTGCACGGCGCACGCGCATCCCCTGTTTTATACCGTTCCCTTGCGGGTATGGCTTGGATTGGGCCACCTTACGCGAACCTCCCGCAGGTTTGGCACCTGCGGGAGGTTTTGATACCACGTGCTGGGTGGCCTTGGTGGAAGCGCGATCCCGAATTCGTGCTTCGCAATCTGCTGTTCATTTGTCTTATTGCAGTTCCCAGGGAGGAATCAGCTCAGCCAATCCGCGATGGTCAGGGCAAACACCTTGGTCAGGGTGATCAGGTCTTCGACGTTGACCCATTCATCCGGTGCGTGGGCATTACCTCCCCGGGGGCCCAGCAGGGCACATGGGGTGGGGCTATGGAGGTTGAACATAAAGACGTCGCATGCGAAAGGTGCGTTGGCGAAGACAGGTGGCTGGTTAGTGGCTAAGGTGAAGTTCTTGGCCAGCGTCGCAAGGATCGGGCTGTCTGCTGGGATCGTGCTGCCTGGCAGGAAACGCGTGCGTTCCTCCATGCGCCACGATACACGACGCACCGTCGCGACGTCACGTGCAAGAGTTTCGATCATCTGTTTGATCTCGCCCTGCAATTCCTCCTTGGTCACGCCGGCGGGGATCTCTATCCAGAATTCGACACAGGCGGTTTCAGGAATAGCCTCGCCGGTCCCCCATGGCAGCTGCTCACCTGCTTTCAGCAGCAGGGGCATCAGCGGAAACGTATCCCCTTCGAAGCCTTCGGGCTTCGGTCGGGCATTAAACTGGGCGTTGAGCCGCTCCAGACCCACCATGATATGCGCCAGCGCCGTCACGGGATCGGGCAGCTCCGTCTCACCAAATCCCATCCCGATCGAAGGTGCCGAGGTGTAGATACGGAATTGCTGACCGCCCCGATGGGCACGGCTGATCACCATGTTATTCGGCTCGGGCACCACCGCAGCGTCGGCGTTGTAACCCCGTAGGCGGCACGCGAGCGTCCCGTTCGCTCCGCCGAATTCCTCGTCCACCACCGACTCGAGAATGAGGTCCCCATGGAGCTCCAATCCCAGCTGTCGGACGCACTGGGTGGCCATCAGGAAAGCTGCGATGCCGCCCTTCATATCGCATGAACCGCGGCCGTATAGCTTGCCTTCGTGCACCGTGGCGTCCCACCAGCCAAAACGCCCTTGCCCCAGTGCCGGCACCACGTCGACATGACCGGAGAAGAGCAGAGAGCGACGCCCCTCTGATCGATTGCCCCCTGGCTCAAACTGCCCCAAAACGCCCACCACGTTCGGCCGGTTGGTATAATCCCGTCCGGGCCAGTACGCACTGTGTTCGGTGAGCCCTGCTACCTCATCCGGTCTGAAAATATCCACGCGGCATCCCAACTGGCGCATGAAATCGGCGATGAACATCTGGCATTCCAGCTCGCTGCCATGCGGTGGCTTGTTCTCACTGGGGATGCGCACCAGCGCTTGTGCCAGACCAATCACATCGGAGCGATGGGCTTCGACCCACTCCAAAATGGCATGTTGCGTATGTGTCGTCGTGTCAGCAGTATGGTGAGCCATGTCTGTTCCTCCCGGACCGTATGGACGAGAAACCAATCTAGTGTCTTACGGAACTGCGTCCAGCCGTAGGTAGGGTGTGATTTGGGCGAGCAACTCCGCTCTTGACATGTTGCCTGTCCAGCGCGCTACCTCCTGTCCGTTGACGAATAGAATGAAAGTGGGAACACGTTGCACCTGATATTGGTATGGGATGATGTTGTTCTGGTCGACATCCATCCGGACGACCTTAAGATGATAGGGATATTCCCTGGCAATTTGCTCCAGAATGGGCATCGCTGCGTTGCTCATGGCGTTCCAAGAGGCATGGAAATGCACCAATACTGGAATGTCTGGCTTGCATACTTGGGCATCAAAGGTGCTGTCGGTGATCTCGATTGCGGTCGTCATAGC
>JANXAX010000076.1:7503-9093 GCA_025062175.1 Anaerolineae bacterium
CGTTTATCGGTCCCTCTTCCCTGGTTGGGGTTTGGAGAATAGAATGGGGACCCCCTCATATGCCTCTTTTGAGAATGGGTTGTGGCACCTATGACGTGCGCAGGAGGGCGCGCAAACGTGCCAAGTTCTCCACATCCTCGTGCATATCCTCGGATTTGGGCGTTTCGAGCAGCATCGGGATGTGCTCGAAGCGCGGATCGTTGAGGATGAGGCGAAATCCCTCCAGGCCCACAAAGCCCTCTCCGATATGTGCATGGCGGTCGCGGCGGCTGCCCGGCTCTTTGGTCGAATCGTTCAAGTGGATGACAGCCAGGCGGTGCAAGCCGATAATTTCGTCAAACTGACGGAATACCTGCGCATAACCTTCGGGGGTGCGAAAATCATAGCCGGCAGAGAGGGCATGGCAGGTGTCAAAACACACTGCCAACCGTTCGCTGGCCTCGACACCCTGAATCATCGCCGCGATTTGCTCGAAGCGGTAGCCCAAATGATCGCCCTGACCTGAGGTGATTTCCAAAGTGATTTTGACCCGGGCGTCGGGCAGACGCGCGTGGGCGATGTCCAGCGCCTGAATGATGCGCTGGATCCCCACCTCCTCCCCGGCTCCCATGTGGGAGCCAGGATGGATGACCAGGTGTGGGATGTCCAGCACCTCACAACGTTGCATTTCCAGTACGAGCGAGTCGATGGACTTGTGCCACAGTTCATCGGCGGGGCTGGCCAGGTTTAACAAGTAAGAAGAATGAGCCACGACGGGTGCAATTCCTGTTTCGTGCTGGCGCTGATGGTAACGTCGGATGGTCTCCTCGCTCAGTGGGGCGGCATACCACTGATTGCTGTTCTTCGTGAAGATCTGCATTGCGTCGCAGCCCACTTGCTCTCCGCGATCGAACGCTTTGTCCACGCCGCCGGCGATGGACATATGGGCGCCTAGTCGTACTGGCATTTATACAACCACCTTTCTCCCCAAAGAGGGCCACCAAAAAGTCAACAAAAATACCGCCAGCAAAGCCAGGCAAGCACCGAAAACGAAAGGCGCACGGGCTCCCCAGCCCTGCCAGTCGCCGACACCCTGCCAGAGCACGCCGGCAATCAAGCTGGCAGGAAGTGCCGTCAAACCGACCGCAGCGCTGAAAAGCCCGTAGGCAGTGGCGCGCTGCTCCGCCGGCACGAGATCTGCCACGAGTGCCCGCGCGACTCCCTCGGCCAGTCCATAATATAGGCCATAGCTGATGAAAAGCGCCACGATATGCCACATCGTCTCGGCCAATGCGAAACCTAGATAAATGGCACTGTAGGCAAGCCAACCACCTATGATCAGGCGACGGCGACCCAGACGATCCGATAGCGCGCCGGCCGGACCCGACACCAACGCGTAGACCAGGTTAAATGCCACCAGAATTGCCAGCACGCCCAGCACGCTCACTCCGCGTTCCCTAGCACGCAGGATCAGGAACGCATCGGAAGAATTGCCCAGCGTGAAAAGTACCACGACGAGCAGAAAACCCTTAAAGCGGACGTCCAGCTCTGCCAGAGACCACTGTCGCGTTGTCGACTGTGCTGTGTCGTTTGCGCAGTTCCGCGCATGGG
>JANXAX010000077.1 GCA_025062175.1 Anaerolineae bacterium
CGGCTTTTCGCCCCCGTGGGGTTAGCCCCCCCGGCACCCCCCCACTTCATTAAAACCTGCTAAGCCCGTTTGAAGAGGAGATGGCATGGCATCGACCGCACTTCGCCCGGGTGTTACCTACAGGAGCTCGCGCTTGCATTGGCTGCGCGACAGCATCAACTGGCTGTATGTGCTCCCTGCGCTGTTCTTCTTTTGCATGTATATGCTATATCCCATCATCGAGGTCGTCGTCATCGCCTTTACCGATTACAAGTTCCTCAGCGACAAGCCGATGCAGTTTATCGGGCTTACCAACTTCATCAACGCCTTCCAGGACCCATTGGTCCATCTCGGCTTGTGGCGCGCTTTGTATTTCACTCTCATCTTTCTGCCGGGGGTGATCTTCATCCCGCTGTTCGTGGCCATTTTGCTGGACCGAGTGGCCAATCCGACGTTGGCCAGTCTTTATCGTGTCATCTTGCTCATTCCAGCTGTCATACCTGGCCCGATGATCTTCGTCCTGTGGCGTTGGATGTATGACTTTGAGATAGGTCCGATTAACACGGTGTTAGTGAACTATCTCCGCTTGTTCACTTATCGCAATGCACCGCAATGGTTGGGCGATTCGCCGCTCACCATCCCAGCCATTGCTTTCGTCGAATGGTGGTGGGGGCTGGGGTATCATACGATGTTCTTCCTCGCCGGCCTGGCCGCCATTCCCCGCGAGCTGTTCGAAGCGGCGCGGGTGGACGGCGCCAACGAATGGCAGATGTTCTGGAACGTCACCCTGCCGCGGTTGCGCCCCATTTTCGTCATCCTGGTGGTGCTGCGCTTCGGCACGGCGATGGCTGTGATCGACGAGTACATCATTATGGGCGGTTTCAACCGCGCGTTGCCCACCTATACTTGGACGGTGTACATGTGGCATCTCGCCTTTAACATCGGCGACTGGTTCCAGGGCTACGCCGCCGCCATCGGTTGGATCGGCGCCGCAGCGATGCTCATCGTGGTGGGCTTCCTGTTCTACATTTTCCGCAATCGTGACTAAGGAGTGTGAGACGCATGAGCGTGACAGCCGAATCGATCCGTCCTGCCCAAGCGGTGGTAACCTATCCCGGACGTAAGCGGGGCTTACGTCTGTCCACGGTGGCCCTGCACGTCACGTTGATCTTTTTCTGCCTGGTGATCATCCTGCCGCTAGTGTGGGTGGTCTTGATGTCGGTCAAGCCGGTGACCGATGCCTATTCGGGCAAACTGTTGCCCAGCCAGCTGGACCTCACCCACTACGGCTATGCGCTTCAGAGATTGCCCTACATCTGGCGCAATTTCGGCAACAGCATCATTGTGACGTTTAGTACCGTGTTGCTCACCAGTGCTTGTGCTGTGCTGGCCGGCTATGCCATCGTCCATCTGCGCCTGCCCGGCAAACTGTTCCTGGTTTCCTTGCTGGTGGGCACGCTCTATTTCCCCACCCGCCTGGTGTCGATCATCGGTATCTTCCGCATCCAGGCTGCGCTGGGCCTGATCAACACGATACCTGGTCTTATTTTGCCTTATGTCACGCTCAATCTGGCGCTCAGCATTCTAGTTATGAAGGGCATTTTTGAGCAGATCTCGCCTGAAATTCTGGACGCTGCCCGGATCGATGGCGCCAGCTCGTGGCGTATCCTGTGGATGGTGATGCTGCCGTTAATCGCCAACGGCCTAGTGGTGCTGCTCATCATCAATTTCGTCACCGCCTGGGGTGAATTCCTGCTGGCCTACACGCTCACCAACGACCAGGCGATGCGCACTTTGCCGGTGGCGTTGGCGACGGCTATGGGCGGTTTCGGGGAGTGGGCCTGGCCGGCCCTGGCAGCGGTCTACGTGATGGCTATTGCGCCTGGCATCACTGCCTTCGCCATCGCCCAGCGCTGGTATATGAGAGGTTTGCAGGAAGGCGCACTGAAGTTCTAAATCTGTCAGCAGAACACTACGTCCAGGCGATTTTGTCTGGAGAATGGGTGGTGCGGAGGCTTAGCCCAAGAAGGCGGCACCGATAAAAGTGAGCGCAACGCCCAACGCCTTGGTGGGATCCAGCCGGTCCACTTTGGTCGCCAAGGCCACACCATATAGGATGACCAGACGCAGGTTGACGACAGCGTCGGTATAAGCCAGATTGGGTGTGCTGGCCAGCGAAGTGAAGAAAGCAATGTTCGCAACCGCCGAGGCGATGATGGTGAAGAAGAGCAAGGACCGGTCACGCGCGGGATGTAAGGATTGGCGACCATAAAGGGCGCTGGCCACATAAAAGAAGCCGGCGATCAACATCACTAAGGAGGTCACCACACGCGCATCTGTCCCGTCCGTCGTTGCTATCCGCATACACGTCAAGAGGGTTGTAAAGCACAGCACGGCCAGCAGCTGCCATATCACCCACCACCGATTGCTTTCCGCGCGCGACTCTACCTGCTGCACTCCCACAATCAACAGCACTCCTAGAGCGATGCCCAGCAGTGCCACTAATTTGAGTGGCTCGAAGACCGCGTCGAAAAAGGCGAGGGAGAGGCCATAGACCAAAGCCAATCGGAGCATGCCCACCGCGTCGATGTAGCCCAAATTGGGCTGCAGGCGGATTGCCCGGTTGAGCGCATACATACCGGCCCAGCTGCTCAGCGCCGCGCCTAACACGCAGAGCCAGTTCACCCCTCCTATCTCTTCACCGGTGTGGATCGAGACCAGGCCAATCAGCGCACCGGCACCCAGCCAAATGTATGCCATATAGACTGGGATGGGGTAACTGCGCTGCAAGCGACGCAGACCCAGCATCTGGGCGGCATAGAAGAGCGCAGCGACAAGAGCGGAGAGATACCAGGTCAAGGGGATTTTCCGGAGTCTCTCTAGATTACGGGTTCTCTCCTTTGTCCCAGAACAGCCATGCGCCGGTAGCCGGATCCAGTGTCAGCTGGATGTAGGGCCGAGGGTCTATTATCTGACGTCCATCGCGCAGCCAGTAGGCCAGCTCGGCATACACCGTTGCTCGGGCGCCGCTGCGTTCGATCAGCTCCACACGCCCGATCTCCACCCGTTGCACGCTCTCCCACCATTCAGTGTAGCTCGCGTAATCGAAGCTGCCGTCCGGCGCGCAGCAGTTCCATTTCTGCTTGAAATGGTGGGACAGCATCAACCAGGTCAGGTCATAGCGACGCGCGTTGATCGCTTCGTAATAGCGACGTACCGCCGATTCTGGTGTGTCTTCCGCCATAGCGGTTGCGAGTGGCTGCAGGGCAGTCTTCTTCTCGTAGATACGCCACGTGCGCAGCTCGGGATCCAGCACCAGATGGATCTCCGATTGCGGATCGAACACCCATCCACCATCCCGTTTCAGATACGCCAAATCTGCGTAGACCACGGCGGTGGTATCATCTTGCTCAACGATGCGCGTTGCGCCGATTTCTACCCTCAAAATGCTATCCCACCATGCAACGTATTCGTCGAAATCATATTGGCCCTCTGGCGTGCAACAATACATCATCGACTTAAAGTGGTCGGAGAGCATGGCCCAAGAGATGTTGTAGAGGTGGCCAGCCGCGGCAGTGTAGTAATCCCGCACCACCTGGTCAGGTGGCACCAAGACAGGGGAACCGGTGATGGTGGCATCACGTCCGCGGGCCTCCAGCAACCACGCCTGGGAGAGCGCGTCGCGGACCAGATAGGTATAAGGGAAGGGATCCTCCAGCTGGCTGCCGTCCTTCATCGTGTAAGCGAGCCCAGCGCGCACCAGCGCCCGACCGTCTGATTGACTCGCCACCTCCAGGTCGCGCACGGTCACCTGGGCGACGCGTTCCCACCAACGCACGAAATTGGCATAGTCATAGTCCCCGCTCGGGGAGCAGCAGTGCCAGGCGTACTTGAAGGTGGGTGAAAGCATAGCCCACGCCGTTTCATAATTTCGTGTGTTCAGCGCATTATAATACGTCATCAACACCTGCTCAGGAGCCAGCCCTAGCAGCACGGATGTCGGGGTCGCGGTCTCCGCGGGGAAGAGGGGCGTTAAGATAATGAGGATTGGAGTGGAAGTAGGGGTGGGCACCGGCACAGGCGTGGGTGTTGCAGGTATTGTGGCAGTAGGCGACGGCGGGATCGGAGTGGGATACAGGATGGTGAAGCTCACACTGCGATAGGTGGTGCCGCCGGCATTGGTGACCGCCACCGTGACCGTGTCAAGACCGGGATAGGCAGGCGCAGTGTAGATGACCGCCGGGGTGTCATAGGCGGAGAGCGTCCCATAATTGGCGCTCCAGCGGAAGACGACCCCCTGTCCCACCACATCGGCGCTGATCGCCACCGATTGTCCCACCACGAGCTGGGTCGTCGGTGGATTCACGCTGAGAGTGACGATGGGCGGTGGCGGCGTGGGAGTCGGCGGCGCCGGGGTCCATGTTGGAGGATACCAAACAGGCGTCGGTGTGGGCGGATACCAGAACTGCGTCGGTGTCGGTGAATACCACCATATGGGCGTGGGTGTGGGCGGATACCACAGCATCGGGGTCGGTGTCGGTGGGTACCACCATACGGGTGTGGGCGTGGGGGGATACCACCATGTCGGCGTGGGTGTGGGTGGATAATACGTCTCTGGCGGCACATAGGGCGTCCAGGTCGGCTCGAGGGATGCGGCAGGTGGGGCGGCGCTGGACTCCGGAGTCGCCGTGAGGCTCGTGGGCGTTAAGGTCACGGTCAGTGTCGGAGTCGCGGTGAGCGTCGCCCATACCGCGCGCCACATCGGGGTCGGAGTGGGCTGGCAGGCCGCGAGAAGCCCGACCATCATCCCCACCGACAGGATAATCAGCCCATAACGACCAAACCGGATGATACTGCGCAATCGGCTCGAGCTCCCCTTTTGTCCGCACATCGCTCATCCCTCTATCTGGCACGCGCGCTCTTATTTCTGCAGCTGGCGCTTTTGCTGGCGACGCCACACCCGTTTCCAGACAGCAGTTGGTGCATCAGGCGGCCGGCTCTTATGCTCTTCCTTGCTGAGTATGAAGGCCAAGTCCTCGAACAGGACGGTCAGCGGTTCCTCGGAGGGCTTGATAACCGGGGGTACCCCGGTGTTGATGGCATCCACCAACGGTTCGGAAGCGAACGGTATCACCACATCGATGGGATGCCGCAGCGCTGCTTCGATGTCCTTGCGGGGCAATCCGTGGCTTTGAAATGTCCAATTGAGAATGAGAAAAATTTTGCTGCGGGCGTAGCCCAGTTCATCGAACACCTCCAGTGCACGCGAGGCGGCGTGTACCGAAGCGATATCGGGCGCCATCAGATACACGATCTGCTGGGCAGCATCCAGGGCAGCCAGTGTCGTGTCTCTGAAGTCATGTGGCAGATCGAGCACAACGTACTGGTGCTGTTGGCGCAGCAGTGTCAGTACCAAGGTGACGCGCTCTGCATCGATCTCTTCGCCCTGCATCGGGGTGGGTGGCGCTGCCAGAACGTGGACTCCACAGGGATGAGACAACAGGGCCTGATTGACCATAGTCGCATCCACCTCGTGGATTGGGATGATTCGGTCGGTGAAGGGAATGCGCGTCAAGTTGGCCCACGTATTGCGCAGGGGCAGATTGAGCATCAGGGCACATTGACCGCACGTGAACACCATATCCACCAGCACTGTGGGGACGTTCCAAATGCGCGCCAGGCCGGCAGCCAGATTGGTCGCCACTGTGGACACTCCCATGCCACCGCGCAATGAGAAGACAGCGATGACGCGCGAGGTCATCTCCGGTTTCGCAGCCATTGCCTCCGGCGGCGCCGCCCGACGACGCAGCAACGCGCGCACACGCGCCTCCAATTCGACCGGTTCGAAGGGCTTGACCATGTAGTCATCCGAGCCTGCTTCGTAACCGGCGATTTTGCTCTCCAAGGTGCCGGTGGCGGTCAGCATCATAATGGGGATGTTCGCCGTGCTCGGTTTGCTGCGCAGCCGCCGGCAGACCTCGTAGCCATCCATCTCCGGCATCATCACGTCCAGGATGACGAGATCGGGCTGAATGCTGTCCACGCGCATCAGAGCTTCTTTGCCGTCGCGCGCGGTCAACACCTCATAGCCGGCGCGCGACAAAGTAGCCGCCACCATTTTGAGGATCAGTGGGTCGTCATCCACCACCAAGATGCGCATGGCCTGTGATCCCTTTCCCCGTGGGTTCTCTGCTCCCTGGCTGCCCCCTTATCGCCACTCCAGGCGACCGTACCCCCCTTCACGCGCCGAGGACGGCATGACGATCTCGCCGATATCCACCACGGCATTCGCCCGAACGGTGACAAAGTGCTCGCGCGCCATATACATGTAGCCGATCAGCAGCACCCGACGTCCGGTCGGCACGTTGGTGAGGCGAAAACGGCCGTCGGCATTCGCCTGTGTGCGAATATTGCCGGCGTCCACCAGGATCTCCGCTTGGACGGGATTCCCTGCCGCGTCCACCACTCTGCCCACCACTTCTCCGAAGCCTTCTTCCGAATCGGGTGTACTGTTCATCTGCAAAACGTTCCAGACCGCCAAAGCCACCGCGATCATGGCCAGCACAGCGATGGCCAACCACCAGCCCAGAGGTCTAATGCGTCGTGGTGGTTTCGCAACATCCCGCGGTTGCTCAGGCAACGGCGGGAGGCCTTGTCGGTACTCCTCCAACGAGGGTGATTCTTCGAGGGGCATTGCGTTTATCCTCCTCATGGGCAGCCGAGCGAAGTGACCGAGAAGTTGCCGACGCTCGCACGCGAGCCACCGTTGACCGCCATTCCCACATACCCTTGTGTATAGGTGGTATCGCGCACGCGCAGCACCTCCTGGCCGTTGATCAACGCGGTGAATGTATCACCCTGGACGGTTACGCGCATCTGCCGCACCTTGTTCCAATCGAAGTTGGCCGGCACGGGTGCACTGGCGAGCGGCGGAAAGATCTGATACCCACGCACCCACTTGCTGAAGTACATCAGCCCTGGATCGGCCGCATTTTTCTTCTCGAACTCGAACATATAGCCCTCCAGCTTGTCCGTAAGAGCTGGGGCACGGAAGATCAGGGCAAAGCCCTGGTACGAATGGTGCTCATTTGTCAATTCGACCGACTCGGCGGTGACGATATAATCATCGCGATTGACGGACTTGAGGAGCGCAGCCGCCGGTGGATCTCCGACCATCTTGCCAGCAATGTTGCGCCATTTGCCTTCCCAAAGACCCTTTTTGAGCTGGTACCACTCGTTGATGCCTCGGTCGAACTGACTTTGGTAGAACACTTCGCATGGCGGCTGTTCCGGCTTCATACCCGGCGCACCGAACGCAGAAACCGCTTCGCCTAAGACGTTTTGCAATGAGACGCCCATCGCGCTCAGGGCCAGCACAACTACTGCCGCCAGCAACGCCAGTACCAAGGCGTATTCGATCACACCCTGCCCTACATAATGCCCTGCATAACGTCTGCCTGTCTGCTGTTCCATCTATGGCTTCTCCTGCGACCCAGCGAGCTGTTCAGAAGAACCTACGGTGGTCACGGTTCTATCACCGTTCGCGCGCCTGATGTGCCGTCGCGCTTGCCGTTCCAACGCGGCCAATAGGGCATCACGCCGCACCGGTTTGCTGATGTAATCGTCCATCCCGGCTTCCAGCAAGCGTTCACGATCCCCCTTCATCGCATGTGCCGTCATCGCGATAATAGGGATGTCCGCCCACTCTGGATGGGCACGGATCGCGGCAGTTGCCTCGATACCGTCCATCCCTGGCATTTGCACATCCATGAGGATAACATCGAAGGCCGCCTGGCGCAGCTTATCTAGTACCTCGTGTCCATCCCGGGCACAGGTAACCTGGTGGCCTGCTTTCTCCAGCAGGGCGACCGCCAAGCGCCGGTTGATCTCATTGTCCTCGGCCAGCAAGACGTGCAACGAACCAACTGCAGAGGAAGGCGCGGCAGTCTCGGCGGCCCCTGCCGAGCGGACCTCCGCCAGTTGGTGGCGACCTACAACTTCCATAAGGGTGTCTAACAGCGTAGACTGCTTTACTGGTTTGGTGATATAAGCGGACCAACCTTGCTGATGCAATTGCATCAGCGAGCTGCCCATCGAGGTGAGCAGGATGACCGGCAGCTTTTCCGCGCCGGGCACTCCGCTGTTGCGGATCGCTCGCAGGACATCTGATCCTTCCATATCTGGCATGTGGACATCCAGCAGAACCAGCTCAAATGGCACACCCGCGCCCGCGGCGCGCTTGAAGATGGCCAGCGCTTCTTCCCCGGAGCTGGCACCGGATGATTCACATCCAAAGGTCAACAGCATCTCTTGCAAGATGCGCCGGTTTGTAGCGTTGTCATCCACCACCAATACGCGCAACCCTTCCAATATCGGCTTGGCAGATATAGGGGGCTCAACCGGCGCCCCTTGTGCACGCTGCAGGCGCACAGTGAAGCGGAAGGTGCTGCCTTCCCCGGGGATGCCTTTGCTTTCGGCCCAGATGCGCCCCCTCATCATATGGACCAGCTGGCGGGAGATGGCCAGACCCAGGCCGGTGCCGCCGTAACGGCGTGCGGTACCCGCCTCCGCCTGGACAAAGCTTTCGAATATGGCATCCAGCTTATCAGGTGGGATGCCGATGCCGGTGTCCGACACCGAACACAGTAGTTCCACCCATGCAGCATCCTGTCCGGCCAGGGTGACCTCGATAAAGATCTCACCACGTTCGGTGAACTTGACACTGTTACTCGCCAGGTTGACCAGTATCTGGCGCAACCGTAGCGGGTCGCCGCGCACATAGCGGGGCACGGCAGGATCCAGCCGATAGGCCAGCTCCAGACCGCGCTGTGCGGCGCGCGGCGCGATGATGTCGACAACCTGCTCTACGACCTGATGCAGGTCGAAGTCGACTTCGTCCAGTGCCAGCTTGCCGGCTTCGATCTTGGATAGGTCGAGAATGTCGTTCAAGAGCGCCAGCAATGTCTCAGCAGACGCCTGTGCCATCGTCAGGTACTCGCGCTGCAACGGTGTCAGATCCGTCTGCAGTGCCAGCTCGATCATCCCCATAATTCCGTTCATCGGGGTGCGGATCTCGTGGCTCATATTGGC
>JANXAX010000078.1 GCA_025062175.1 Anaerolineae bacterium
CGATTGCGGCCCTTGCAAGGCGATGTCCACGCGCTGTAACTCACCCCAGCGCGCGTCCTTAAGGTCCTGCAACACGGCTGGCGCTTCGACCGCCTTACCAGGCGCTTCACGGTCCAGGATCACGGCGCGGCGATTGACCGCGTTTAACCAGTCCCAGTCCTTCTCCGCGTTGGCAGCGTTGACTACCACTAGGTAGTCGTCCCCACGCAGGCGATAAACTATGATATCGTCAATCACATGGCCATCCAGGTCGAGCAGGTAGGAATACTGCGACTGGCCGTCCTCCAGCCAAGCAACGTAGTTGGTCGTCACCGCGTCCAGAAACGCGGTGGCGTGCGGTCCGCTGACGCGCAACACGCCCATATGGGAGACGTCATACAGCGCGGCGGTGGTACGTGTGGCGCGATGTTCCTCGGCAGCACTGGTATACCACAGCGGCATTTCCCAGCCGGCAAAGGGTGCTATGTGGCGGGTGCGCTGACGATGTTCTGCGTAGAGACAGGTGCGCTTGAGCGCTGTCTCCTGGGGTGGCTGCCAATGCCATTCGCGGCGCGCGTTCTCCGTTGCGGGAGGCAGGCTGTACTGGCCGATGAAATAGAGTTTGTGCAGGGCGAAGAGATCATGATGGCCCGCGTGATAGAGATCTACACCGTAGCACCCATCACCGGGGTATCTCAACGGCGCATCTTGCTCATGGATGGCGACTAGCAGTGCGTTTGCTGCGCTGGGCACTTCCTCCGGCAACCGAGTCACTTCGTCCGTCGCCAGGTCGGTCACGGTTACTGGCCCTTCCACCTTGGCAAACAGATCGTGAGGGTCGAACAACACGTAGCCATCTGAGAGTCCGCGCAGCCACGCTTTGACGCGTTCGGCTGCGTCAGTGTGCACGGCCATCAGGTAGCGCGCGCGGCCACGTTGATCAGGGGGTAGAGGACTGACGAAGACATCATCCAACACGCGGCCATCCTGGTCGAGGAGCAGGGCGCGGCGCTGTTGTCCGACGGCAAGCTCGCTCAGGTCGATGGTGACCACCTGTTGCATAAAAGCGTGAGCACGCCAGCCGGCGATGAGCAATACAGAGCGCTTGCGCTCTTTCGCAGCTTCTGGCGCGGAAGAGGTTGTCGCCGTAATTGGGGGCGTTATGAAAAAGTGTGGGTAGCTGCTGTGTGGCTCGGGCGCATAAGGTGGAAAAGCGTCTGCCAACTGGGCGACATCGCGCTTGACCGACTCCAGCACGCCCAGAGCGATCTTGCCACGCGGCATTGGCCCACTGATGCCCGGATAGGTGAAGGGGTGGATAGCGTCGATAATACGATAAATGCAGTCGGCGATGATCTCCATCTCGGCAGCGCCCATGCCGCGCTGGGTGACCCATGGGGTGCCCAGGCGCACGCCGCGCGCCTGGGCGGTCACATGGTCGCCGGGCAGCGTGTTCTTGTTCGCCACCAGGCCACAGAGCTCCATGATGCGCACCACGATTTCGCCCAGGAGCGGGTATCCTTCAGCGCTCTTGATCGGGCGTAAATCCACCAAGAGCATATGGGTGTCCGTGCCACCATAGGCGAGCCGCAGCCCGCGCCGCTGCAAGGCCTGGCCAAGTGCTTGGGCATTTAGGACGATCTGACGCATCATCGCTTTGAATTCGGGCGTAGCGGCGATTTTAAACGCCACCGCCATCGCGGCGAACTTGTTCGGATGAGGACCGCCCTGCGCGCCGGGAAAGACGGCAGCGTCCACGCGGCGTGCTTTTTCCGCATCCGTGGTCATGATCACGGCGCCGCGTGGACCGCAGATGGTTTTATGGGTCGTGAAGACGATGACATCCGCCAGGCCGACCGGGTTGGGATACACCCCGGCGCTGGCCAGTCCGGCCGGATGTGCGATGTCGGCCATCAACAGCGCCCCGCAGGCGTCGGCGATCTCGCGGAAGCGCCTCCAATCCGGCGCCCAGGGATAGGAGGTGAACCCCGCCACGATCATGCGCGGGCGGTGTTCCAGCGCCAGCTGCATGATCGCATCGTAGTCCAGGCGCTCGCTGACCGGGTCGACACCGTAAGAGACGATGCGGTAACGACGACCAGAGATGTGGAATGGGCTGCCGTGGGAGAGATGGCCGCCCTGAAAGAGGTTCATGCCCATCAGGGTATCGCCTGGTTGGAGGAAGGCGTCGTATACCGCCAGGTTCGCCGCCGCGCCGGAGAGGGGCTGCACGTTGACATAAATGTGCTCGGCAGGTACCTCGGGTGTGGCGAATAGCGCGGCGCAGCGGCGTTGGGCCAGCGTCTCGACGAAGTGCACGTAGGTGGTGCCCTTGTAGAAGCGCCGATCGGCATAGCGCCGGTAATAAGCCAGCTGGTGGTCGAATTCCATCAGAAGGTCGAGGTCATCTTGGGCCATCCATGTGGGCGGATAACCCTCGGCATACACATTGTTGAAAACGGAACCAAGCGCCTGCAGCACTGCCGGCGGCGCGATGCTTTCTGATGGGATCAGAATGATGTGCCGCGCTTGACGTTCTGTCTCCAACGCGATCAGACGTGCCACGTCGGCGTCGATCTCGTCCAGCTCAGCAGTCAGGAAGCGACGGGCGTAGCCAGAGGTATCCATAGAGTCGAAGTTTTTAATTCCTCCTTGGGGATTGGGGAAGGCACTGAATCCTCTCCTGACTCCCCATTGTACTCACCGTATGCTGATCATGCAATCGAGGTGATACGTGCGCCGGGAGATCGTTACCAGGGGGCGGTGGGAGTCTCGACACGGGGTGGTGTCCCTCTCATGGATGTCTTGTGGCAAACTCTGCAGGAACACCGCCTATATGGGCGAAATGGCCTATTGGGCAATATCAGCACGCACATGCCGATAGCACGCTTGACACCAGGCGGTTCGCAAGTAGGTGACACGCTACTGGGCGGAAGGGGAAGCAGGTCTGGAGAACCGCTTCGCCGTCCGCGTACTATATAATTTGGGGGATAAACTGAAAGCAGCGGCTCCAAAGCTGTGACAATTATCCAAGCTACAACTGTCAGAGAGCAATTGGAGCCGCTTGCTTACGCGCGGCTTGGTTTCTCCCGCCACAGAAATGGCATCCCTGATCACTGAGCACGTGAAAGTGTCAGGTGGGCACGATGGCATCATAGGGGCATGCCACAGCACATAACAGGCACCCGCGACAGCGATGCACATCCACCACCGGGGCTTCGTCTTCGTCAACCCGCATCAGGGCGCGGATGCGGCAGGCGCGTTGTGCCAGGCAGCGGCGACAGAGATGACAATGCTCCTCCACCACCCACGCAACCCTTTTTTCCTGTCCAGTCGCCCTTGAATCGTCCAACCCAGTCATACGCTCTCCTAGACCGCTTCAACGGCAGAGGCATCTTGGGACAGAGCGCCCCGTTCATCGGTGAAGGATGGGGCATCTGGCCGGCGGTAAACGACGATCTCCCCGAAAGGCACATCCTGCTGTACGTCTACGAAGTTTTGTTTGATCAGTTCGAGCAGGGCCATAAACGTCACGATGATCTCCAGGCGCTGCGTACACATGCGCATCAAAGTGTCGAACGTCACCTGGGGAAGACACTCTAGTAGCTGACGGATCCACGCGATGCGTTCCCCGATGGTGACCATGACAGGCGACACCATCTGATCGACCGCCGGGGCAGGGGGGCGGATAGACAAAACCTGTCGCGCAGCCGTGACCAGGTCTTCCAAAGTGACCTCGCCCGGCGCCAGTCGGGATTCCAGAATCTTGGACGTGCCCACACGCACATAACTGCGCAGATGCAATGCCTCGCGTGTCTCCAACACTTGCATCGCCTGCTTGAACTGCCGATAAGCCCGCAGCTGGCGCACTAGCTGGTCGCCAACGTCTTCTCCTTCTTCGCGCGCAGTATCCACGGGGGGCTTGGGTAACAGCACTTGCGACTTGATGAATACCAGCTTCGCCGCGATCACCAGAAAATCGCTGAGCAGGTCGACATCGACTTCTTGCAAGCTAGCAATGTACTGCAAATATTGATCAGTCACCTGGGCAAGCGCCACCTTGGTGATGTCCAGCTGCTCCCGCTCGATCAGATGCAACAAAAGGTCAAGTGGGCCCTGGAACAGCGGGAGAGTCACCTGGTAAGTGCGACCTGCCTCTCGTCCTGCGATGTATATGCCTTTGCCCTGGGTGATTTGCCAGCTGTCCACAGGCTCATTATAGTATGGAGAAGGCAACCGTCAATCCATTCTCGGTGAAAGCGAGCGGTTGTGGAACAGCACCTCTTAGAAGACATACCCTGGCAGATCGACCTTGCCCAGCTGGCACGACAGCTCCATCTAACCGAAAACCAGGATGCCCTGCAGGAGCTCGAACAGCTGGTCGCCCAGGCGCAGGCAATCGGGCGACCCAAAGCATTTTATGCGCTGGCACGTGTCGAAGCGTATCTGGAACAGGGGGTGGTTGTCAACGGTATCGAACTGCGCAGTCGGGTGTTGCGCGTCAACTTGGAGCATGTGCACCGTGTCTTCCCCTTCGTGGCAACATGTGGCAACGAGCTCGAAGATTGGAGCCAAAGTGTCTCGAATCGCCTCCTACATCGCTTCTGGGCCGATCAAATTAAAGAGTCCGCTCTGCGCAGCGCTATCACCTATATGCGTGATCATCTGGTGAGCCATTATCAGCCTGGTCAGATTGCCCAGATGAACCCGGGATCGTTGGCGGACTGGCCGCTGGGGCAGCAAAAGCCCTTGTTCCGTATCCTGGGCACTGCTCCACAGCGCATCGGGGTGCGGCTGACCGAACGGATGCTCATGATCCCCACCAAGTCCGTGTCGGGCATCATCTTTCCGACCGAGACCACGTTTGAGAATTGCCAGCTCTGCCCCTTAGAACCGTGTCCAAGCCGCAGGGCGGTGTACGACCCAACACTCTATTCCCGACGCTATCAGTCGCCGGTGCACGCCCCATCCGCACCGGATGAAAAGACCTAGCACTTCTGCCTCCATTACTGAGAGCGACTCTTCTGTCTATGGTTGCAACATCTGATCCCTCCGCTACTCCATTGCATATACGTCCTCCGGAACACATGCCCTCAGAGACGGTCGAGCGCTCGGCTATGGCGACGTATGCGATGCCGTTCAGCCGGGTGGAACTGACTGTTTGGGCTGCACTGGCCTTGCTGGCCTTCATCACACGGCTGGCCGGTCTAGGCCTACGCCCCCTCGCGGACGCCGAGGCAGCGCAGGCGCTGGTCAGTTGGCAGTTGTACCAGGGGCTCGCGGTCACTCACGCTTCCTACAGTCCGCTGCTGGCAACCGCGAATCTCATCACTTTCGCATTGTGGGGCGCCACCGAATTTACTGTCCGGTTCGTACCGGCCTTAGCGGGTGCATTCTTGGCGCTCATACCCTTGGGACTGCGCCGCTATCTGGGCCATATGGGTGCTATCGCTGCCGGCGTGCTGATGTGCCTCTCACCAGCGGTGCTCCATCTGTCGCGCACCCTCAATGGCGAGATCCTCGCCATCAGCGGTGCGGCGCTGTTCTTCATCGGGCTTGTGCCACTGCAGGACAAGGCGAATATGCAGCCCAGATCAGGTGTGATCACCATTGTGGCCGGTCTGGCGCTGATGGTGATCGCCGCGCCACTGGCGTATTCGATGGTGGTGTTGCTCCTGACATTTGGCGGCGCGCTATGGCTGGCCCAGCGCGGGTCACGTCGTCCACCTTGGGGTGAGATCATCGCCAGGTGGCGTTCTGAGATCCAAGCGCGGAAGAGCGCGTTAATTACCATCTTGATCGCCACCTTTGCCGCCGCCAGTGGGTTGTTGCTCAACCGCGACGGCCTGGCGATGACAGTGGATCAGATCGGGGTGTGGGCACGCGGCTTCATATCTACGACAGGCACGGTGTCCCCGACTTTCCAGTCCGTTGAGCCGGTCTATCCTGCTCTGTGGTTGCTGGGCCTGTACGAACCGCTCACATTGCTGGCGGCCCTGTTCGGCCTGGGGATCGCCTTAGGGCGCCGCGGACCGGCCGACTTGCTGCTAGTGTGGTGGTTCTGCGGTGGGATACTGCTGGATGCGCTACGTCCCGGCCGCTCCGTAGGTGAGGTGCTGCTGGTGCTGTGGCCGGCGACGTTGTTGGCTGGCCTGGCGCTCGGAAAATTGACCGAGATGGTGTGGCAGCGAGGCGCCTGGCCGCGCGAGGGGATTGTGGTGGCAGCCTGCTGGGTCGTCTTTGCTTTTGCCTACATCGTATTCACGCTATATACGAACAACTATGGTGCCATCTGGCAACCGCTGGCTGCCGTTGGGATGTTTATTGTGCTGCTTGTGGCCTTCTGGCAATGGCATGGCACCGCCTCGGTCTTGCGCGGCGCCGCCTTGGCGGTGGCGACTGCCTTGGCATTGCTCCACATCGCCGGCGGCGTGCGTCTCAACTATACACCAGTGGCCGATGCCTCTCAACCGCTGGTGCGCGCTGCCGCGGGCGAAGGATTGCGTGATTTAGTCGCTGTGCTGCAGTTCGTCTCCGCGAAGAAGGTCAACGACCCCTATCTGGTCGAGGTTTTAGCCAGCCGCGCCGTCGGCCCCGCGGTGGAATGGCAACTGCGTGTCTTCCCCAATGTGCGCTGGGTTCATAAAATCGATCAACTACCGGTGGAAGGTGCCTCGGTGGGCATGACGTCGCGCTTCCCCGAGGTCGTCCTGACGCCCGAGGACACCTTGTTGACGGATGAGCCTTATGCCGGCCAGGACTTCGTCGTGCGCAGCTTCAGACAACCGGCACCTCTGGCTGTCAGCGCCTTTGTGCGTTGGTACCTGTTGCGCGAGTCCCAGCCGCAGCGGCTCGAAAAAGTGGTGTTATGGGTGAAACAATCGCCCACTACGCATGTACCGAAGAAGTGATCATGCACGTCTGTTCGAAGCGCTCAGAGTAATGAGGTAGTTATGAGCTCCCAAACCACACGCGATGCGCAGAATGTAGTGCCTTCGGAGAATGCCGCGCTCAGTTCACTATGGCATTGGCTCGGCCTCCATGGCGAAGCGCTTGCCTATGGGCTGTTGTTCGTCTTGGCGGTGTTCACGCGTTTCTATGATTTGGAATCGCGTGCCATCAGCCACGATGAGAGCTTGCACATGCTGTACTCCTACAAGCTCTACAACGGCGAGGGGTATCGCCACGATCCAATGATGCATGGCCCTTTCTTGTTCGAGTTTCACGCCCTGCTCTTCTTCTTGTTTGGGCATAACAACTACGTGGGGCGCGTCGGTGTGGCGTTGTTCGGCGTGGCGCTGGTGATGCTGCCTTACTGGTTCCGTCCCTGGTTGGGGCGTCTGGGCGCGTTGCTTGCTTCCACTATGATCCTCATTTCGCCAGTGATCACCCACTACAGTCGTCATCTGCGCCATGACATCTTCAACGAAGTCTTCACTCTGATCATGTACTTCAGCTGGTTCCACTATCTGAGTGCCTGGCAACGGGGTGACTTCCCGCGCATGCGGCGCTGGTTGTACACCGGCGCTGCCGCAGTCGCGCTCTCCCTGACCGTGATGGAGATTGCCTACATCCATGGGTTCATTGGTCTCACTTTTATCCTGGCCACCATATGGGTTGAGAACCTTTCGCTGGTGCAGCGCCGTCGCCTCTTCTGGATCGGCGTAGCCGTCCTGGTGGGGATCGGTGGTGTCGTGCTCTGGCTCACGTTCGGCAACGCCGGCCCGCTGCCACTGGATCAGCCTCCCCACCTGGCGCGCCAGGTGGTCGCTGGACTACAACAGTTGGTAAGGGGGCTTAGTAGTGCTAGTACGCTGCCCCAGGACAACATGCGCGCGGCGTGGCAGGTGATCCACATGTTTGTGCTGGCGATCGGCCTCTTCTTCGCCATTACCACGCTGACGTTGAGCGTCACCGACCGTGCAGTGGTGTCGGAAAAGCAGCGCGTGCAGCTCCTCCCTGTCCGTCTCACAAGTCAAGCGGTGCGTTCCCTGCCCTGGCGCGAGGTAGGGATCGCCGTGCTCATCGGAGGGATCATCTTTGTGACGCTCTACACGACATTCTTCACCAACCCCTATGGTCTGGTCTCTGGCACCTGGGGGGCGATTTACTACTGGTTGAGCCAGCAGGAGGTGCAACGCGGCGGCCAGCCCTGGTATTATTACTTGATGTTGCTCCCCTTGTATGAGTTCCTGCCGTTCTTCATCGGGGCGGCGGGCGGCATCTGGTATTTGATCCACCGACTGCGCGTCACCCGTTCATTCGTGGCGGAACACGCGGCAATTAGTGATGCTGATCTACCTACCCAGGCGGTTGCCCGACCGACGGAGGATGTGCTACAGGTTTACTTTCCCGCTTTTGCGCTGTACTGGGTGATCAGCGCTACCTTCATCTATAGTTGGGCAGGTGAGAAAATGCCCTGGCTGACGACGCATATGAGCCTGCCGTTCATCTTTATGGCCGCTTGGACGTGCGAGCGCGTGTTAGCAGGGTTACACGGGCGCTGGCGGACGCTGTGGGAACGTGGCGGGTTGCTCTTTGCCTTGTTGCTGCCCCTGGCCGCACTCGCCCTGATCGCACTGCTGAGTGTGCAACCCTTCCGCGGCTATTCCCTCTTCGATCTACGCGACACCGGCCAATGGCTGGGCAGCTTCGTGGTGGTCGGCCTGCTAGTGTATGGGCTGATCCACTATGGCCACAAGCTGGGCGGATTTCTGGCGGTGCGCGTCGCCTTTCTCACCGTGCTGGTCGTGTTAGCGATCTTCACTGCTCGTTCATCCTGGCTGGTCTCGTTCATCAACTATGACGATGTAAGTGAGTACCTTTTCTATGCTCATGGCGCGCCCGACGTCACCCTGGCAATGCGTCAGATCGAGGATATCTCGCGACGCACAGTAGGTGATAAGCTGATCAAGGTAGCCTACGACAACGAGTCCACCTGGCCGTTGGAATGGTACTTCCGCGAGTACCCCAACCGTACCTATTATGGCGAATCACCCTCGCGCCAGCAGCTGGAGGCGCCGATCGTGATCGTGGGGCCGGGCAACGAAGGCAAGGTGGCCCCTTATCTCGGCGACAATTATG
>JANXAX010000079.1 GCA_025062175.1 Anaerolineae bacterium
CCGGAGAGCTTCGCTGATCAGTTCTTCAATCAACGCATTGCGTTTTACAAGGCTCATCCGGATCAGCTGCAGGAGATTGTCGCTGCCTACCGGGAAGTTCTGGCAGAACGCCCTGACGATCCCAAAATTCTGCGCGTACTGGGACGCCTCTACAGCCAGCTTGGTGACCGCGATAACGCAGTGCGCTTTTACCAGAATGCCCTCGTGCTGGAACCAGCTGATGTACAGACGGCCATCGCGCTCGGCGACGAATATGTGTTGTTGGAGGATTGGACCCGTGCTGTCGAAGCATACCAACGGGCACTGCGCCTAGATCCCCAAAACGCGCGCGCCCATAGCAACCTGGCATATTGCTACGCGCGCATGGGACGCCTGGAGGAAGCTATCCAAGAGAATCAGATCGTGCTGCAGCTGGCACCCGATGATTATATCAGTCGTCGCAATTTAGTGCTTCTGTACCGGGACACAGGCAGAATCGAGGAAGCCATTCAGACAGCCCAGCCCCTCACTGAGCAAACACCCCAAAAGGAATTGGGACTAACGTGGATGTTGCTTGGAGAACTTTATCAAACTGCAGCCAGGGTGACGGAAGCGATCACAGCCTACGAACGAGCTATCGAAGCCCAGCCTGACCTCGTCGAAGCATATATGCGGCTCGGTGTGCTCTATCTGGAACAGAACCGTCCGCATGAGGCACTCCGTGTGTACCAACAATTGGCCCAGCTCACTCCCGACGATTACGTCGTGCACCGGCAGCTGGCGCTTGTCTATCGCGAGTTAGGACAGACGGAACAGGCACTTGAGGCGGCCCAATTGGCGTTGCGTAAAGCTCCGGCGGAACAGCAAGCGGATCTGGAACAGCTGGTGGCAGACCTTCAGGCACATCAGACAGGTAGTTCCCCATGACATTCACCACAATGCTGATCATCTTCACTGCT
Source organism: Anaerolineae bacterium (assembly GCA_025062175.1). Classification (GTDB taxonomy): domain Bacteria; phylum Chloroflexota; class Anaerolineae; order 4572-78; family NAK82; genus NAK82. The sequence goes on from JANXAX010000079.1 coordinate 939, forward strand.
GCCTTGCTTGTCGCGGCTGCAGTCACCCCTCTGGCAAGGCGCGCTGGGATGCGGTGGGGATTTGTGGACCATCCCTCTGCCCGCAAGATCCACACCAGTCCAATGCCCCGTTTCGGCGGCATCGCGATGGTCAGTGCTGTCCTGATCGCTCTGCTGGTCTTCGAAGGTCGCTATGGGATCGAGCAGCTGGCCAGTATTTTGATCGGCGCCAGTTGGGTGTCCATCCTGGGCGCGTTGGACGATCGATGGGGATTGCGCCCGGTTTATAAACTGCTTGGGCAAGTTGGAGCGGCTGCGTTTCTCATCCCCTTTGGCGTGCAGGTCTCTTTCCTGCCTGCCGAGTGGCTGAACTGGGCCATCACCATCGTGTGGATAGTGGGGATCACAAATGCCATCAATTTTTTGGACAATATGGACGGTCTAGCGGGTGGCATCGTCGCGATTGCCGCTGGTTATTTCCTCCTTCTGGCAGTGCAAAGCGGTCAGTATCTAGTGGGAGGGCTCGCAGCCGCCTTGCTGGGCGCCAGTGTGGGCTTCCTGTTTTACAACCTCAATCCGGCCAGCATCTTCATGGGAGACACGGGCAGCCTCTTTCTTGGCTTCATACTGGCCGCGTTGGGGATCAAGCTGCGCTTTCCGGGTAACAGTCCGACTGTCACGTGGATGGTGCCGGTGCTGGTCTTGGCATTGCCGATCTTTGATACGACGTTGGTAGTCGTGTCACGCCTGCGACGGGGCATTCACCCCGCCACGCCAGGCAGAGACCACATTTCGCATCGGCTCGTGCGCAAGGGTTTCACCCAGCGCGAGACCGTGCTGCTACTCTACCTGGTGAGCGGAATGTCCGGGATGGTGGCGCAATTCGTGACCCATGCCAACGTTTTCGAAGCGTATATGTTATGCGGAGCTGTGGCAGTGCTGGCTTTGTATGCGATGTGGTGGTTGGAGCGCATACCCCTGGAGAGCACCCGGGATCCCCAGAAGGACGTAACTCCAGGTGCCCAGCTGCCATCTGGCTAAGCTATGTCGACGATTCACCACCGCCAAAGGAGCTGGGCGATATCGAGCTCAATCAAGAAGAGCAACCTGATCATAACGCGGCGAGAGCGTCGGCCGTGTTCGGCCTGGGTGATGAACCCTTCAACCCCATGGCACTTATGGCATAGGTGCACCGCGTAATCTCATGCCTCAAATTTGACATCGTGGACACCGTGCACTTATAATTTCATTTGCGTTGCTAACTATTTAATTGAATAAATTTTTGCATCATAAAATTCCAAATTCTTATCCTACGAGCATACCAAAACTGAGGCTCTTGGATGGACAAAGTTTCTATTTCTCGGGCAGAACGCTTGCGTCGCATCAGTGCCACATTCGCCGTATTGATGTGGATCGCGATGCGACGTTTTTGGCAACTGTTGCAGCTCTTTGGTTTGACCCCGGCACAGTTTATGGTGCTCTTCGCCTTGGTCAGGGCACGCGCCCCACGCGCGATGAACGATCTCACCGACATCACCCTACAGGACGCGCCCACGATGACCGGCATCATCGACCGTCTTGAGAAAGCCGGCCTGGTAGAGCGCACACGCAGCACCACCGACCGTCGCGTGGTGCTAGTCCAGGCCACACCAGCAGGTGTGGCACTGTTCAAACAGGTGAGTGAGAAGCTGTTGGATGACGATTTGGCCGGGTGCTCTATTCTCACCGATGAGGAATTGGCCGACACGGAAGCCTTATTTCAGGAGATCTTCCGCATCCATCTGAAACACTTTCACATCGACGTTGAAAACGTGGAAGACATTATCAACCTATGGGATCTGCCGTTGCACGACCTGATCCCATTGGAAGAGGTTCCTCCGATAACGCGTGAAGAGCATCTCTCCCTTCAATCGTCATCGACGTCCCGGCCAGACAACTTAGAAGGCTAAAGTGAGGAGAAGGAAGACATGAAGAGATGGATTTGCGCCGTGCTCATCTTGATGGTGTTGGCCGCTCTGCTGACCACCGGCTGCGTACCGACGACCCAACGCGTCGCCCGCGCAGCAGAGCCGGTGAAGGCCGCTGCGGTGTCCGTGCTCGTCGCTCCCGCGCGCACTGGCACGATCGCGCGTGTTTACAACTATTCGGGCGATCTGCGTCCTAAGCATAGTGTCAACATCCTGCCCGTAGCCGCGGGACGCATCGAATCCCTCTTGGTTGCGGTGGGCGACCAAGTCAGAGCAGGCGACCCGATTGCGATCGTCGAGAGCAAGACCTATGCGGCCCAATTGAAGCAAGCCGAGGCCAATCTGGAACTGGCGCGGCTGAGCTTGGCTAAGATGGAAGAGGGCACGCGTCCGGAGCAAATCGCGGCGGCGGAGGCGGCGGTGCGCTTCGCGCGCAGCGCGGTCAACGATCTGCTCAACATCAGCGAAGAAGAACGCACTGCCGCGGCTGCCACCCTGGCCCAGGCCGAAGCCGCTCTGAGACTCGCCCAAGCGGAGTACGACAAAGTGGCGTGGGCCGGTCAAGTGGGCATGTTACCTCAGGCTTTGAAGTTGGAACAGGCCACCATTGCTTACGAAGCCGCCCGCGCCGCCTATAACCTGCAAACCCACCCCAGCGATGTCCAGCTGTCACCCTTGATGGTGCAACTGGCGCAGGCCGAGCTGGCATTGGCGTTGGCGAAAAACCCCTACACCCAGACCGACTTCGAACTGGCGCGTGTCAAGATCAAGCAAGCAGAAGCAGCTGTAGAGTTGGCACGCATTCAGCTGGACGAGACCACCATCCGTGCCCCGTTCGATGGCATCGTGGCGGAGCTGTATGTCACCGAAGGCAGTATGGTCGGGCCGAGCACCCCAGTTGCCCTGTTCGTCTCGCATGAACTGGAGGCAGTCATCAATGTCGAAGAAAACCGCATCCAAGAAATTAAACCCGGCCAACACGCTGCTATCAAGGTGAAAGCCTATCCCGATGAGGACTTCCCCGCGGTGGTCACTAGTGTTGCACCAATCGCCGACTCGGCGACCCGTACGTTCGTGGTCAAGGCCACTCCAGTAGACCCAGCGGGCAAACTGCGTGGCGGTATGTACGCCGACTTGGCACTGCTGGTTGAAGAAAAGCAGGCAGCGCTGCTTGTGCCGCGCGCCGCGGTGACGCTGATCAACAACCGTGAGTCGGTCTATGTGGTGCAAGACGGGATAGCCCATTTGCGTCCGGTGACCACCGGTCTCACGGACGGCGACAGCGTCGAGATCCTGAGCGGATTGCGCCCCGGCGAGATGGTCGTCACTGCTGGTCAGACAAGCCTGCAAGACGGTGCGCCGGTACGCATCGCCTCCGAGGTAGGACCATTAGGCTGAGCAACAGCTTAAGAAGACAAAGGCAGCAATTATGGGACTCACGCGACTAGCCATCCGCAGACCGTTAACCATGCTGATGATCATCCTGGCACTGGTGGTGCTGGGCTATCGTTCGCTCACCTTGATGCAGGTTGACCGTTATCCCAAGGTGGACTTTCCCTACGTCAGCGTGGTGACCGTTTTCCCCGGCGCCGGCCCGGAGGACGTCGAGGATCTGATTGTCAAGCCCATCGAGGATGCTGTGGCGGGCATCTCGGGCATCGATCAGATCATGTCCACGGCACGCGAAGGGGTGGGCATTGTGATTATCGGTTTCGTCGAGGGGACCAACGGCGATCAAGCCGCCATCGACGTGGAACGGCAAATTGCCACCATCCGTGGCAGCCTGCCACCAGAGGCGTACGATCCCGCCATTATCAAAGCGGATATCAATGCTATCCCCATTATGGAAATCGTGCTCAGCGGTCCCCAGGGCCAGGATGAGCTATTCGACATCGCCAAGAATGATGTCCGACCCCGCTTACAGGCGATCAAAGGTGTCGCCTCAGTGAACATCTCTGGCGGACGGGAGCGCGAAATCCAGGTAGAGGTTGATCCTACCAAGCTGGCGGCCTATCGCGTCTCACTGGAAAACGTGCAGCGTGCCTTGCAAGCGAACAACCTCACGTTCCCCGTGGGTGCAATCGATATCGGACGCCAGCGGACAGCCGTGCGCGCCGTGGGAGAATTCACCGCACTTGAGCAGATTGAGAATGTGGTCGTTTCCACGGGCGGAGGCCAAAGTGGCACCCCGGTCCGACCAGGTCAGGACGTCGGTGGATACGTTTACCTGCGCGACATCGCCACAGTCAAAGAGGGCTATAAGGACAGGACTCAAATCCTGCGCTACAACGGCATCGAGGCGGTCAGCATCAGTGTGCTCAAAACTTCTGACGCCAATACCATTCAGGTGGCCGATGCCGTCCATGAGGTAATCGAGGAACTGAACAAGGAGCTGCCCACCGGCGCGCAGATGACCATTGTGATCGACGACTCGAAGTTCACGCGCGAGGCGGTCGCAGCGGTGCAAGAAGACTTGATCCTGGCGATTCTGATCACCGGTCTGGTGATGCTCGTCTTCTTGCACACCATCCGTAGCACGTTCATCGTGGTGCTGGCCATTCCTACTTCCATTATGTCCACGTTTATCGTGATGTGGGCACTTGGTTTCACGCTCAACACCCTGACGCTCCTGGCGTTGACGTTGACTATCGGCATCCTGGTGGACGACTCGATTGTGGTGCTGGAGAACATCGAGCGCCACCTGAAGATGGGCAAACCCCCACGCCAGGCCGCCCTGGATGGTCGTTCTGAGATCGGGTTAGCTGCGATCACGATCACGTTAGCGGACGTGGTGGTGTATGTGCCGGTGGCGTTCGCAGGGGGCATCATAGGTCAGTTTTTCCGCTCATATGGCATCACCATCGCCACTACGACGCTCTTCTCGCTGTTTGTGTCCTTCACACTGACTCCGATGCTGGCAGCGTTGTGGATGCGCGACGAGAGCCAGCCACAGCCCAGGCCGCGGGGATTACGACGCGTGTTCAGCATTCTGTTCTGGCCTGTCAGTATAGTCTGGAAGGGCTTTGTATCCATATGGGACGCTGCTTTTGCCGGTCTGGCACGGCTCTACGCGGCAACATTGCGTTTCTTCTTGCACAATTGGGGCACGTCCTTCCTTGCCGTCTTTATCGCCGGCTTGTCGCTAGTTGCGGGTGCGTGGTTGGTGCTGAGTGGCGTGGTGGGCTCTGAGTTTGTCCCTCAGGAGGATGATGCGCGGTTCACAGTGAACATCCAGATGCCAGCTGGCACCAACCTCGCTGCGACCGATCAGGCGGCTCGCCAAGTGGAGCAGCTGATCCTACGAGAGGTGCCGGAAACGGTGGCCATCTTGACCAACGTCGGCTCGGGCGGGAGCGTCTTCGGCATCAGCACCGGAGGCGCTGCTAACAGCGCCACCATCCGGGTGCGCGTGGTCGATAAAACACAACGCCAGCGCAGCACGGTGCAAATCGTCGAGGCATTACGCCCACTGGTACAACAGATACCCGAAGCCACCATCTCGCTCAACTTGACCTCATCCCTAGGCGGCGGGGGAGGAATGGGTGGCACCATTCAGATTCAAGTGTATGGCGAGGATCCGGATCGGTTGATCGAGCTGGCCAATCAAGTCGAAGCAGTGATGCGCACCGTTCCGGGCACGACCGACATCCAAAACCTGGACGCAGCACGCGCGCCCGAAGCGCGGTTGGTGGTCGATCGACAGCGCGCGCTTGACTTGGGACTTGCACCCGCTCAGGTGGCCGGCGCGCTGCGCACCGCACTCAGTGGCGCTAAGGTGGGCACCTTCAAGCAGCCGGGCAGACCAGATGTAGACATCACGTTGCGCGTCAACGAGACCGCACGTGCCGACCTACAGAAGCTCGCCGAGCTGCCGCTGAGCTATCGCGCCGGCAAGGAGATCCGCCTCGCTCAGGTGACCACGCTGGAGAGCGATTTAGCGCCCGCCATCATCAAGCGCACTAATCGTCAGCGACAACTGACGGTGAGCAGCGGAGTCGCTGGGCGGGCGTCTGGAGATGTGACCGATGACATCGAGGCGGCCATTCGGGCAAACGTGATTTTTCCAGAGGGTTATGGCTTCCGTCTAGGCGGACAGGCCGAGGCGCAACGCGAGTCCTTCGCCGAGCTGGGTTCGGCACTCATCCTGTCCATCGGATTGATCTATATGTTGCTGGTGGCACTCTTCCAGAGCTGGCTGCACCCACTGGCAATCATGTTCTCGTTGCCCGTTTCAGTGGTGGGCGCTTTTGGTGGCTTGTTGATCACGAACAACACGCTCAACATCGTCTCGCTGTTGGGTATCATCTTGCTCGCAGGCATTGTCACCAAAAATGCCATCTTGTTGGTGGACTTCACCAACGTGTTGCGGCGCGAGCATGGCTACAGCCGTCGTGATGCGCTGGTCGAGGCCGGACGGCTGCGCCTGCGCCCCATCCTGATGACGACAGCCGCGCTGGTGTTTGCGTTGCTGCCCTTGCTGTTCAACATCGGCGCCGGTTCCGAAGTTCGTGCCCCTCTGGCCGCCGTGGTCATCGGTGGCAACATTTCTTCAACCTTATTGACACTCATCCTGGTGCCGGTGGTGTACACCTTCCTCGACGGCGGCAGCAATTTGGCGCGCCGTATCGTGCGTCGCATCTTGGGCACTGAGCCTGAAGTTGAAGCAGCGCCGGAGGCGCCACAGCCAGCCGGACCTGCTCCCATGCCGCCGACACCGCCGGCGCCGCCACGGCCCCCGCGCCCACGACGGCCTGAGCCACAACCCCAGCCGGGCACGGCATCGTTCAACCCGTCATTGCCACAAAACGAACCGGATAAAGGTTGATCGCAGAGGGGAAATCAGCGATGAAGACGAGATGGTACTGGTTGCTGCCCGTTCCCGTTCTGTTGGTCATTCTCTCGCTGGGTTGTCAGGCGTTACCTGTTCAGCTGAGCGGCCACGAGGCTGCCACACCCGAACAACGTCTCAACCTGGCGACTTGGCCAACACTGCCGCCCAGCACGCCGACGGCGACGCCGACACCCTTCCCCAAGGTGACCCTGCCGCCCACCCCGACGCGCGTCCCATCAGCACGCATCACCCCAACTGGGGTGGCGGCCGCAACGGATAGGCAGCTCTCCTTTTCGGGCAATCCGCAGGAACTGGTGGCACAGGTGGTGGCACTGAGCGGCGGTTTCACCCCGACCGGCGCCGCCACGGTCATCAGCGATGAAGTGCCTGTGCGTGAAGGACCGGGTGAGAGGTATCCGGCAGTGGGCACCGCTCGGGCGGGCGAGATGGCCGCTGTTTTGGGCAAAAATCGCGACGGCACCTGGCTATACGTGCTGACGCAGCGTACCGTGCAGGGCTGGATGCCCGCCGTCGCGCTGCGGGTGACCTTCTCGCTGATGGAGCCTCCGACCTTGGACGACCGGCCAGAGCCACCGAGCACCCCCCAATCGGCGCTGAGCGAATTGGTGAGCAAGCTGTCGCCAGTTGCCTCGGGCGTGGTCATCGCGGATGGTATGGTGGCCCGCCAGGGGCCTGGGACCAACTATGCCCGCGCGGCGGAGGTGGGCAAAGGAGAGTTGCTGGGCATCTTCGGCGTCAACGCCGGCAGGGACTGGGCCTATATCGTGACCATCTCCGGTGTGCTCGGATGGGTGCCAGTGGACGGATTGCGGGTCATCGGCTCCCTGGAAGAAGCACCGGTACTGCCGGCCAATCCGATCATGCGCCTGCCGACACAACCCAAGGCCACGCCTGCGACTCAGGCTGCGGTCCGCTCACTCTCCGTGAACCAGCTGGCTGAAGTCGCACAGGCGACAGTCAAAAGCGAACAATTGAATATGCGCCAAGGACCAGGGCCAGGTTATCGGGTGTTAAGAACTCTGCAACGTGGAGACAACCTGTCGATACGGGCGCTCAACAAGGCACGTGACTGGGCTTTAGTGGTCACGGATGAGGGCAAACCCGGTTGGGTCTACCTGGAGTATCTGGATGTCACAGGTTCCTTAGAAGGTGCACCGGTGGTGCGCTCGGCCGCTCCCTCGG
>JANXAX010000007.1 GCA_025062175.1 Anaerolineae bacterium
TCATTTCGAATGGGCGTGTTTCGCCGCGCAGCAGGCGGCCGAGAAAGCTCTCAAAGCGCTCCATCTTCATCAGGGCACAGTGGCCTGGGGACATTCCGTTTTCGAATTGCTGGAAGGCTTGCCAGAAGAGCAGCGACCAATGGGCGAGTTGCTGGACAGAGCCAAGGTGTTGGGTCGCTTCGATATTCCCTCGCGTCATGCCAACGCTCATCCATCCGGCCCGCCTTACCGGTACTAGACCTGTGCCGACGCCGACCAGGCGGTTGTCATCGCCGAGGAGATTGTGCAGTACTGTGAGTGTCAGATTCTTCAGGTTGGATAGACAGGAGGTTGAGCGAAATATCAGGGCCTACGCCTGTCAGCTGGCAGAAGGCCCAGCGGTGCTAGCAGTGGTGCTCTTTGGCTCCTTGGCCCGCGGGGAGGCCACGGTGATGAGCGACGCCGATGTCCTCATCCTTCTGCGTGACTCAGCCCAACCTTCCCACGAACGCATCCCGGACTTTCTGGAGTCTGGTGTGGGCATCAGCCTCGATGTATTTCCCCTATACCTTGGCAGAAGCGGTCCAAGCACTGCGGGAGGGCTGGGGTATTATCGCCATTGCCCTGCGAGAAGGGATCTGGTTGATAGACAAAGAAGGAGTGAAAGAGCAGTTGCAGGCACTGCTCCGGGAGACAGAGACAGGGTAGCAGCATTGCCTGCGGACGGTACCCGGCTGTCTGACACGTGGGAAGCACGGAAAAGAATCAGTGGATTTCTGTATCTTTGCCGTGAACGGCTGAGCTCATGGGCACTGAGACATCTCTTGCCACAAAGTGGCGTCCTGCCCGATTCGACTCCGCCGGGTTGACGGGGTAGAATTTGGGATAGTATAAGCCAGCGCTGGACGCTTTCCCGACCGTAATGTAGCAAAACTGCCATGTCCACTGCAGTTGACCATCCATCTGCCGGGGTGCTGAACCAGGTGCTTCGGGCGTTTCCAGGGGCGCGTTTCACCCGCGCGGAGCGTCGCGGCATGCTGTGGCTGGGTGACATCCTCGTCTGTGCCATCTCCGGGATCCTGGCACTGTGGCTGTGGAGCTTCACGCACGGCAAACCTTTAGGGGTCATCCTAGCTCAGAACGGCTACCTGATGGCGATTATGTCGCTGGCCTGGTTGTTTCTGGCTTGGGTGCTCGAGCTCTACGCGTTGCCAACCGCTGTTGATCTGCGCGCTGTGCTGCCGCGCCTGTTCAGCATAGCCGGGATGATCTTGCTGGGCTACTTGGTAATATTCTTCGCAGTTGCACCGCACAACCAGCTGATCCGATTGCCTCTCGTTTACTTTCTCATTCTGGTCACACTGCTGGCCAGTCTCTGGCGCTGGGGGATGATCACGTTGTTGAGACGTGGCGTCTTGCGTCAACGAGCGCTGATCGTCGGCGCCGGCTGGGCTGGTCAGACTATCGCCCGCCTGCTGCGCGAACAGCTCAACCCCGAATTCGAGGTGCTCGGCTTCATCGACGATGACGAGGCCAAGCAAGACAGCAATGTCGAGGGATTGCCAGTGCTTGGACGGGCAGATGAACTGCCCTCGGTGGCGCATCGCCTTGGCGCCGACACAATCATCTACGCCATCACCCACCAGCTCAGCGAGCCGATGTTCCGAACACTGCTGGACTGCCAGGCGGCTGGGTTGGCAGTGGTGCGTATGCCAGCCCTCTACGAAGCGCTGACCGGCCGTGTGCCGGTCGAACACGTGCGCGGCGAGTGGCTATTGCCCGGCGAGATCGAAGGCGGTCAAACGTCGCTTTTTTATCGGCTGGTGGTGCGCTTGATGGATGTGACGTTTGCTTTGTTAGCTGGGATAATCCTGGCAGTTCTCGGGCCGTTGATCGCGCTGCTGATCAAACTGGATTCGCCCGGGCCGGTTTTCTATCGCCAGGTGCGCTCCGGTCGAGGTGGTGTGCCGTTTGAACTGATCAAGTTTCGCTCGATGCGTGCCGATGCTGAGGCGACCACCGGTGCTCAGTGGGCTACCGAAAACGACCCGCGCATCACACGGGTCGGCCGTTGGTTACGACGCACGCGCCTCGATGAGCTTCCTCAGGTGCTGAACATCCTGCGGGGAGACATTCATCTCATCGGGCCGCGCCCGGAACGACCGGAGTTCATCGCTCAGTTAGAGAAGGAGATCCCCTTCTATCGCGCGCGACTGGCGGTCAAGCCTGGCCTCACCGGTTGGGCCCAGGTGAAGTACCGTTACGGTAGCACAGTGGAGGATGCGCGGATTAAGCTCGAATACGACCTCTATTATATTAAACATCGCTCACTTGGTCTCGACCTGCAGATCCTGATGCAAACCATCGGGGTGATGCTGGCACTGAAGGGCACATAAAGCAAGCCCTAGTGGCAGTCCTGCGCGCAGTGATCCTCGAGAATCATTCAGCTCCTCAAGGTCTACCAGCCAATCGACCACCGGGCAGAGACGAAGCGGCCCAGTATGAGTAATCGGTCCGTTGTACCTCCGATTACGCGCCATGTTGCACATCCCAGTCATTGTGATATAATGAAGCTATGATGACTTATACGCGAGCCCAAACGACCCGGGCATCGTCGCCTGTCCGTAAATCCCCTTCGATATCCCCGCCCTTCATGCTGATCGTCATCACCTTAATGGCGGGTTTTTTCCTCGGCAGTGCCTATTTGGGTTATTTCTTCTACGTCGCGGTGCGAGATGCAGTAGCCTATGCCGACTTGCCGATGCTGCCCTATGTCGATTTGACCTTGCCGGTGCTCCATCCGGTGACGCAAGTCTATCCCAACCCTCGCGCCGCCACCAATCCCGAGGTAAGCACCGGACTGACCGGTGAAGCGCTGCCCAACTGGGAGGAATCAGAACGGGTCAACATCCTGTTGCTGGGAGTGGACAAGCGCCCCGGCGAGTCGATCGCGCGTACCGATACTATGATCCTGCTCAGCGTTGATCCAGCTGCCGCTCGCGCGAGTATGCTCTCGATCCCGCGTGACCTATGGGTGAGCATTCCGGGCTATGGTGAGAATCGGGTGAACATGTCCTACTTTTTCGGAGAGAAGGACAAGTACCCGGGCGGCGGGCCGGCGCTGGCGATGCGCACGGTGCAGTATAACCTGGGCGTGCCGGTGCACTTCTATGTGCGCGTGGATTTCGACGGCTTCCGGCGTATCATCGACACGTTGGGTGGTATCGACATCAATGTCCCAGAGACGATCGACGACCCCAAGTACCCCGACATGAACTACGGCTATGAGCCGTTTTACATTGAGGCTGGCCCGCAGCACATGGATGGAGATACAGCGCTTAAATATGCGCGCACGCGCGCCACGCGCGGCGCTGACTTCGACCGGGCACGGCGGCAGCAACAGGTGCTGCTGGCCATCCGCGAGCGCGCGCTGGCGCTCGACGTCATCCCCAAAATCCCCGAGCTGTGGGTGACCATGGCAGGTACCGTCCAGACCGATTTGCAATTGATCGACATCCTGGAGCTGGCCAAGCTGGCGGATCGGATTACAGGCGATCGCATCGAAACCGCGGTCATCGACCATACGATGACGGTCGATTATCGCACCGAGACCGGCATGCGGGTGCTGTTGCCAGTGCGAGAGCGCATCCGGCCGTTGATCGAGCGGCTGTTCGGCACGGCGCGGCCGGCCGTGGCGCCCACTCCGACACCTGACCCGGCGGTGCTGGCGCGCGCGCGTGAAGAGGCAGCGCGCGAGGCGCAGCGTCGCGCCGAGGTGGCTGCCGCATTGCAGCAAGAGGGCGCTAAAGTGGTGGTGCAGAACGGCACGGCCCAGGCCGGCTTCGAGCTCGCTGTCGCCGAATACCTGCGACAGCAAGGTTTCAACGTGCTCCAATTCGGCTCGGCTGACCGCCATGACTATCCGCGCACCGTGATCGTGGATTACACAGGTAAGACCTACACCCTGCAAGTGCTCATCGAGCTCTTCAACGTGGCCGCGGAGAACGTGCGCCGCAGCCCCAATCTCAAGAGCGAGGTCGACGTGCGCGTGATCGTCGGCGCTGACTTCCAACTGCCGGAAGCACAACCCGCGCCGCCAGCGCGTCTGGATGCTTTCCCTTCGCCAAGCAATCCCTAAAGGTGCAGAGCAGGCTTATGCTGACAGTAGGCATTGATCTGATCGAGATTGGTCGGGTGGAGCGGGCACTGCGCCGTTATGGAGAGCGCTTTCTCCGGCGAGTCTATACCGAGCGGGAGCTTGCCTATGCCCGAGGGCGCGCCGCTGCCCTGGCAACGCGCTGGGCCGCCAAAGAGGCCACCGCCAAGGCCTTTGGCACCGGCATCGGCGCCGTCCGCTTCAACGAGATTGAGATCCTGTGTGATGAATATGGGAAGCCAGAACTGCAACTGCACGGTCGTGCTGCTCAGCTGGCCGCGCAGCGTCGTTGGCAACACTTCGCCGTCAGTCTGTCGCACGCTGGAGATTACGCCGTGGCGTGTGTAGTGGTCCATGGATGAGCTGGAGATGTTGCCAGGCGGGGGATGAGCCGCTGTGATGCAAGTTGGTTGTCCACCGCCGCGACCGCGAAGGAGTGCACACTGCTGTGGTTTGTCCCTCAAGATCAAACGCCCCCACTGAACCTCTCGAGAATCTGGGGGGTGAAGAAAGGGAAAAATTTCGTGAGTGTATAGTGCAGAGTGAATCTTTGCCTCGAAAAGGAGCAGACAATCGATGACCGAGACCCAAGAGACCGCTAACATCGAAGCTGGAGTAGACCCCCTAGAAGGTATCCTACTCCGGCTGTGTGTGTCGGTGGGTTTGTTGGCTCTGGCATTGGCGTTGGCATCCCGGTTCGGTTTCTAGCATATGATGGCATGCCCTTTCATTGGGAAGGGTTCTAGGTAGGGCAAAGACGCCCTTTAACAGACAAAGCGAGAGAGCGTTGTAAGGGCAATGGTTGCATATTTGGTAGATTTTGGTCTTCATCAGACCCGAAAAGTGGATCTGATCATATGGGCTGGAGTCATAAGGACGCCCTTTAGGACATTCAACCGCTCGTTCATGAACCCCGCACACGGGTAAGCGGTGTGCGGCTGCTTTCTGACGACCGCGATGCGGATCTACGAGTGCAGCTTACAATCTGAAACGCATCTTCGCGTTTGCCTCAGTTGCCTCAGATAATAGTTACAGTATTTCGTTTCAGCAAAGCGTAATAGATTAGCGACCAAGTGTGAGTGCTTTCAGCTTCGAACTGGTAAAAGAAGATGCGCGGTGCGCGGCACGTGCCGGCATCATCCACACCCCGCATGGCGATATTCCCACACCCGTCTTTGCGCCAGTGGGCACTCAGGCGACGGTCAAGACCATGACCCCACGCGATCTGCGTGCACTGGGTGCCACGCTGATCCTGAGTAACACCTACCACCTTTACCTGCGCCCCGGAGCCGAGTTGATCGCCCGGTTGGGCGGTCTGCACCGTTTTATGGGGTGGGATGGACCCATTCTGACCGACTCGGGCGGCTATCAGGTGTTCAGCCTCCAGACACTGCGGCGTGTGAACGACGAAGGGGTGGTCTTCCGCTCCCATATCGATGGCTCCACCCACTTCTTCACCCCGGAGAAGGTGATTGCCATCCAAGAGCAGCTCGGCGCCGATATCATCATGCCGCTGGATGAGTGTACTGTCCCATATGACTATGCCTACAACGTGCAAGCGCTGGCGCGCACGCACCGCTGGGCCGAGCGTTCCCTGGCGGCCAAGCGGCGCAGCGACCAGGCGCTCTACGGCATTGTGCAGGGCGGGATTTTCCAGGACTTGCGTATCCAAAGTGCCCGCTTTCTGCGCGCCCTCGACCTGCCGGGCTACGCCATCGGGGGTCTTAGCGTCGGCGAGACCAAGGTGGAGATGCACCAGGTGTTGGAGTGGTTGCACCCCGAGCTGCCGCGCGACCGGCCGCGCTACTTAATGGCGGTGGGCAGTCCGGAGGACATATTCGAATGTGTGGCACGCGGCATTGACCAGTTTGATTGCGTGTTGCCGACGCGCATGGCACGCAACGGCGCTGTGCTGACCCATCGCGGGCGGCTCAATCTGCGCAATGCGCAATACGCCGCCGACCCGCTGCCCATTGAGGAGAGCTGTCTGTGCTATACCTGCACCACCTTCAGCCGTGCCTACCTGCGCCATCTTATCATGGCTGATGAGATCACCGGCCTGTACTTGACCACGCTGCACAACCTACACTTTATGCTCGACCTGATGCGACGCATCCGCCAATCCATTCTAGATGGCACCTTTGTCGAGTTCAAAACCGCCTTCCTGGCAGATTATCGCCCGACAGCGAACGCCCAAGACACGGTGCAGGTGTTGCCAGAACACCCTGCAAAGGACGTACACCATCCCGACGAGGTAACTTCATGTCGCTGATCCAAGCCTTCATCTTGGGTCTTCTGCAGGGCGCCACAGAGTACATTCCGGTCTCCAGCTCGGCCCACCTGGTGTTATTTCCCTGGTTGGCGGGTTGGGCAGAGCCACCGTTCACCTTCGATGTGTTAGTGCAATGGGGCACGCTGGTCGGGGTGATCGTCTATTTTGGGCAAGACCTGTGGGTGATCGTGCGCGCTGTGTTGCAAGGATTACTTCAGAGACGGCCATTCGATAGCTTCGAAGCGCGCTTGGGCTGGTATCTGATTGTCGCCACGATCCCGGCGGTTGTGTTCGGTTTCTGGTTCAAGCAGACATTCGAAATCACCTATGGTCAGCCGCCGGTTGCCGCGGCTTTGCTGTTGGGCACGGCACTGATGTTGGTATTGGCGGAATATCGCGGCAAACAACAGCGCCGCCTGGAGCAGATGGGCTGGTGGGATGCGCTGGATGTGGGATTGTGGCAGGTGGCGGCACTGCTGCCTGGCATCAGTCGCAGCGGCGCCACCATCAGCGGCGCGATGTTGCGTGACCTGGAGCGGCGTGCCGCGGCGCGCTTTAGCTTTCTGCTCTCCATCCCCGCTTTGTTAGGCGCTGGTTTCGTCGCAACGGTGGATCTGGTCCGATCCGAATCGTTGAGCAGCGAGCTGCCACCGCTGGCAGTGGGATTCGCTGTGGCTGCGGTGAGCGGCTATCTGTGCGTTCGCTGGTTGTTGCGTTATTTGCAGGGCCATCGCCTGACTGTCTTTGCGGCCTACTGCGCGCTCCTGGGCGTTGGCTGTCTGGTGGTCGCCTTGCTACGAGGTGGATGAGATGGCACGACGCCGACGCACCGGCTCCTCCTGCCTCGGGCGCTTCCTGGCGGCGTGGAGCGTTGTGGCATTGTGGGGCTTCGCGCTCGCATTGGTGCTGTGGAACCTGGCACGCGTGTACCCTGGCGACCGCTGGCTGCCGGTGCGCGTAGGCAACTACTTCGCCCCATGGTTGATGGTCGGGGCATCTGGCGCACTTGTTATCGCCCTCTTGGCCCGTCGACGTTGGCTCTGGCGTGCGTTCCTTGTGCTAATTCTGATCTTCGTGGTGCGCTTTTGGACGGTGTTGCTCCCGCGCATAGGGGATAACAGTGCCATAGCCAATGCCTCGAGTACTTCTCTGCGCGTGATGACCTTCAACGTGCACTATGCCAACGAAGATGTAGCTGGCGTGACTCGTCTGATCCTCGCTGAGTCACCCGATCTGATCGCGTTCCAGGAGTTCACCCATCCCTTTGCCAGCAGGTTGATCACCGAGCTGGCGGCTGTCTATCCGTATACGCTGTTGGATCACGCCAACTGGCCACGCTTAGGGCTGATCAGCCGCTATCCGCTCGAGGCACTGCCCACCCCGCCGGACGCCTGGCGCACCCAAGCGGCGCGTTGGATGACGCCTGAAGGAGAAGCGCTTGTCTGGAACGTCCACTCCTCGCCCGCGATTGGGCAACGCGGCTGGGAACGCCAGCGCCAGACTTTCCGCGCCCTTGCACGTGAAGTGAGAGCGGCTTCGGCGCCGGTCATCCTGCTGGGCGATCTCAACACCACCGATCAAGCCCAGAACTATCAGCTATTGGCTGAACACTTGACGGATGTGCATCGCGCTGTGGGGTGGGGCTTGGGCTTCACCTTCCCGGGCCGCTGGCGCGACCCCGCGTTGCTTCCGCTACACCAAGTGCCGCTGATCCCATTCCTGCGCATCGATTATGTCTTTATTAGCCAGCACTGGTTGCCTGATGAGATCCACGTCGT
This sequence comes from Anaerolineae bacterium, assembly GCA_025062175.1. Lineage (GTDB taxonomy): Bacteria > Chloroflexota > Anaerolineae > 4572-78 > NAK82 > NAK82. Next base: position 8,186 of record JANXAX010000007.1, read on the forward strand.
GCCCGAAGGGCCTGGCTCGGACCATCTGCCGGTCGTCGCCACTCTACGTCGCGCGTTGTAGCAAAGTGGTGGGCTTTCAGACTACGCCGAGGAAGCGAGCAACCGCCTCCGCCACCTCAACGGGCTTCTCGAGCATCAGCATGTGGCCGGCGCCGCGAATGATGACCAACTGGGCATGAGGAATTTGCTGGCTCAAACCACAGCTCGCTTCCGGCGCCACCATCTGGTCCGCGTCGCCACAAATGACCAACGTCGGTAGCGCGATGGTGCCCACCTGCGCGGAGCAGTCGAACTGGGCACATGCCAAGTAGTCGGCATAGAGGACAGCAGGTGATGCCGCGCGCAGCAGCTGGCGGCCACGCCAGCGCAGCTGGTGATCCGCCCTGGGCCCGTATATGCGCTGGCTGACCAGGTCGAGCGCTTTCTCAAAGTCCTCTTTGCCCCTCCGAGGGTTCAGGGATTCTAAGATATCGGCTGGCACATGCAAACGCGCCGCGCTGCCCAACAGGATCACCTTCTCCAGCCATGGCAGCCGGTGCAGCGCCAACAGCAGCGCAATACCACCGCCCATCGAATGGCCCAACACCGTCGCACACGGCAGACCAAGGGTCAGTACGAAGCGATGCACTGTAGCTGCATATTCCGACAGCGTGATCCGCGTGCCTCCGCCAGAACGCCCGTGAGCGGGCAAGTCCAATGCATACACATTAACACCGGCTAGGCGGCGCAACGCCGCCGGCCAGTAGAGGTGGCTGCCACCCGCTCCATGTATCAACACCAGATTGTGCTGCCCTGTGCTCTCCTCTGGATACTTTGCATAGAAGAGCATCTCACCGTCAACATTCACCCAAGGCATCGGCAATGGTTGAGCGCTCAGCGAGGGAGTTGCGAGGGTGTAAAAGCACTTGGAAACAGTTCGTCCAGTGTGGTAACGCGATAATCGCCTGCCAGGTCGGCGATCACGAGAACTATGCCGGGGGCAAATTCCATCATCACCTGGCGACAGGTACCACACGGTGGGATGCCGTTCTGGCTGACAATAGCAATGGCCACGAACTTGCGTTCTCCTTCGGACACCGCCTTGAAGATAGCGGTGCGCTCGGCACATATCGAGGGCGAGAGAGCGACATTCTCGATGTTACAGCCAGTGTAAATGCGCCCCGAAGCGGTCAGCAATGCTGCCCCCACCTGGAAGCGCGAGTAAGGCGCATAGGCATGCTCACGCGCTTGTCGGGCCAGATCGATCAGCTGTGCGTAGTTCATCCAGCGATGCTCGGACTTTCGGAAGGCAGCGAGGGAGTGGAGGGGGTTTGAGAGGTGAGAACGTTGCCATCGCCGCATGGAATTATCGAACTCGCCGGCTGATCTGCGGCCAACCGTTGCACGCGCACCTTCTTGATGCGACGACCTGCAACGGCCAGCACAGTGAGCTCCAAGTCGCCGAAGCGCACCTGATCACCAGCCACGGCGACGCGGCCGAGACAGCTGTAGATCAGCCCACCCACCGTGTCACTCACGTCGGTGGGCAGCGCGGCATGGAGCGCTGCATTGATGTCATCCAGGTCGGTGCGCCCTTCACAGACCACCTCATCCGGGCTGACGATGACCAGCGAGGGTTCTTCGGAGTCGTATTCATCCTGGATCTCGCCCACGATCTCTTCCAGGATGTCTTCAATGGTGACCAAGCCTGCCACCCCGCCGTATTCGTCCACAACGATGGCAATATGCACCTTGCGCCGTTGTAACTCCTGAAGGAGCTCATCCACCGGTTTGGTCTCCGGGACGAAGTAGGCTTCGCGCAAGATGTCGCGCAGGCGGAGCGTCTCGAAATGCGGCCAGTATTTCAGGATGTCCTTGGCGTAGAGAATGCCCACGATATTGTCGATCGTCTCCTCATACACCGGGATGCGCGAGTGGCCGGCCCTCATGATGATGTGCAAGGCCTCTTCGATGCTCGCGTTGACCTCCAGCGCGACCATGTCGATGCGCGGCACCATCACCTCGCGAGCCAGCGTGTCGCCCAGTTCGAAGATAGAATAAATCATCTCACGCTCTTCTTCTTCGATAACTCCCCCCTCCTCTCCGGCATCCACCAGGGTCTTAATCTGTTCCTCGGTGACCGTCGGGAAGCTAGCGCCTATGACCACCGCCGGGCTGCCGGTCAGCCATGCGTGTAGCGCCATGCCGGCGCGTGCGAGCGGCAATGCGATGAATCCCAGCAAGGTGACAGGATAAATAGTCAGTAGTGCCACCCGCTCGGGATAGCGCGCAGCGACGACGCGCGGCACCATCTCGCCCAGGAACACCATCGCCAGCATTAGCACCAAAGCGATCAAGCCAATCGCCAGCGACTGATGGGTCACAGCCGCCCAGCCCGGGGCAAGTTGAGCGAGCTGCGTCGCCAACGGAGGACTGTAGTGCACGATGGCCATTACCACCGCTAGGAAGCTTAACGACTTGGTAACCAGCTGGGTGGTGGCCGAGAGATGCACGGTGTTATGCGCAAAACGTTCGATCAAACGGGCCGCGTAATGCTCCTTCTCTGTCAGCAGACTCAGACGTGCTTTGTCCAGCGAGACGATGGCAACCTCCGCGGCGACAAAGAACGCGTGAGCCAAGACCAACAGAAGGAAGAGCACCGGCGATGACCCCATCTCGGATTCCACTTTTTATGAACCTTGCCCTTCCGTCATGCCCGACGGCCGCATCACAATCGTCTCGACTCCACTACTTGGTCGGATGATGCTCCCCGGAGGATAATAGCCGCGAGGGGCGGTGAGCGCATAGACCCAGCAATCCGGCGCGAGCAAGGTACCGGGATTGGTCACCGTGTTGCAGCCGGTCTGGACCCGGTCGCCCAGGATGGCACCCAGCTTGCGCATGCCGGTGTCGAGCACTGTGTCGCCGAGCCGCACGCGCACATTGGAGCCATCCAGCTTGAGATTAGCCAGTCGGGTGCCGGCGCCCAGGTTTACGTGATTGCCCACGATGCTATCTCCCAAATAGGCGAAGTGAGCGGCGTGGGCATGGTCCAGCATAATCGTGTCCTTGATTTCGGTGGCATGGCCGACGACGCAATGATCACCGACTAGGACACGTTCTCGCACATATGCTCCATGGCGCACCTGGGTGTTGCGGCCGATGTACGCCGGGCCTTTGATCAGCGCCCCAGGCTCCACCACCGAGCCGGCACCGATGAAAATGTGGTCGCCGATGATGTAGGCACCTGGCATGACCTCGCCCTGAATCTCTGGCTTGATGATGTGCTCCAGATATTCCTTGAGCAGCTTCAACACGTCCCAGACATAGGTGACACGCTGGTCACAGAACAGCTCACGATGGGCATAATGAGAGAGGTCGAAAAAGTCCTCCGGTCTGAGCATGGGGAAATGTCACACCTCCTCCGTTAGGATGCGGCGTTTGAGAGCGGCTTCCGCCTCGGCCAGATGTTCCGGCGTATTGACACCGAGCACCTCGAGAGGGTCGGAGACGAGCATGTCGTGCACTATGTGTCCTTCGGCAACGGCCATCGCCACCAAGTCGGTGAGGAAGTACTCGCCCGCGTCTCCTTTATCGGGGTGCAACGGTAGTTGGGGCAAATGTTGCCACAACCAGCCGGCATCGAAACAATACACCCCCGGGTTGAGCTCCCCAATGGTCAGCTGTTCGGGCGTACATTCGGCCTCTTCGATGATTGCCCGCACCCGTCCCAAGCCATCACGCAGGACGCGTCCGAAGCCGCGCGGCACAGTATCACGCACCACCAGCATAGCAAGCGGTCCGCCGCGGCGGCAGTACAATTGATACAGCGCGCGCAGCGTTTCCGCGCGCAGCAGTGGCATGTCCCCATATAGTACCAACACTGTTTTACAACTGTTCACCGCGGCGCGTGCCTGCAACACGGCATGGCCGGTGCCCAGGCGTTGTTCTTGCTCAGCAACGAGGACACCGGTGCCAAGTGCGGCGCGCACCTGATCACCCTTGTGCCCTACCACGACCACCAAGCGTTCTGGATGGAGCGCACGCGCCGCATCCAGCACATAGGCGATCATCGGGCGTCCCAATAGTGGATGCAGCACCTTGGGCAGCTCGGAGTGCATGCGCTTGCCCTGGCCAGCTGCCAGGATCACCACCGCTAGTCCTTGCTCAACCAACGTCATACTCCTGCAGAGCGTGTTCTACCCGCTGCATAACCAATGCTGTGATCTCGGCCAGACGCGTTTCCGAGCGCGCCTCGAAGCGCAGCACTAATGCAGGTTGAGTGTTCGCCGCACGCACCATCCCCCAGCCGTCGCCGAAGTCGATGCGCACGCCGTCCAGTTCGTCTACCGGCCAGGTACGGGCAAAATGATCGCGCACCCGCGCCACCACCGTCTGCTTGACGGCGTCCGAGCAGGGGAGGCGCAATGGAGGTGAGGAATGATAAGCCGGCAGCGCACGCACCATCTCCGAGAGTGGTATGGTGTCCCGGGAGAGGAGACTGAGCAGCCGCACGGTGGCCAGGATGGAGTCGTCGAAGCGGAAGTCCGGCAGGTTGAAAAAGAGGTGGCCAGACAGTTCGCCGCCCAGTGCAGCTGCATGATCCAGAACAGCGGCATGGACGTAAGCATAGCCAGTGGGGGTGACGATTGGCACTCCGCCGTGGGCACGTACGTCATCGTAGAGGGCACGGGTGCACAGCGTCTCAAACACAATGTGCGCGCCGGGTTGCTGGCGCAGCACCTCGCGCGCTAACAGCATCAGAATTTGATCACCCAAAATCCGCGTTCCCCGGTCATCCACGATCACCAGGCGGTCGCCGTCGCCGTCGAAGGCCAGGCCGATAGCAGCTGTTTCGCGGCGCACCGTCGCCGCCAACATATCCACGGCGCCGGGCGCTGTCGGGTCGGGGTCGCGCTGGGGGAAATGCCCATCCGGAACACAATGCAGCGCGACCACGTGACAGCCCAAAGCATGCAGCAAAGGAGTGACCAGTGGACCGTTGGTGCCATGGCCGCCGTCTACCACCACCTTGAGCGGACGGCGCACATCGGCGTGACGACGTATGCGTTCCAGGTAGATCGGCAACACATCCGTCTGCGTCAACAGCCCGTGGGCACCAGAGGACAGTGGGTGAGGGAGCGTCGAATGGGCCGCCAAGGCAATGATAGCTTGTAATTCTTGAACGTCCAGGGTGCGCTCCCGACGCAGCTTGAGGCCGTTGTATTCCGGCGGATTGTGACTTGCTGTTATCATGATGCCGGCGGAATTACATAAGTCGGTGGCGAAGTTGTGCACCGGGGTCGGCACCAAGCCAAGATCGGTCACCTGAACCCCAGCACGGAGCAAAGCGGAAATCAATGCAGCGTGGATGCGCGGCGAGCTCAAGCGCGCGTCCCGCCCGACAACAACTGTCGACTGATCCAAACGGGACAAGTGAAGACCTACCGCATAACCGATCCGGGCGACCACCTCGTCGGGCAGATCACGGTCGGCCACACCGCGGAGACTGTATCCGCGTATCAGATGCGGATTGATAACCGTTTTATCGGATATATCGCTATTGGACATCTCGGGTGATGGTCCCTTGGCACATACACGCTTCCTACACTCCAAGCCGAAAACAGCCGCCGCCCGGCGCTATACTATGCCAAGCGACCATCTTGCCTGACTTATTGTAACACGCTGGACACCTTGATGCAAGGAGAACGGTCACGTGCGCCAAGAGATCGTTAGTAAACTGACGAAGGAATTGCCACCAGCCATCGAGCACTTTCATTGCCAAAGCGCTCCATCCTCACTCCTGGGCGGCCGCTGTACCTCAATCGTGGCCAGCAATACTGCCTCTCCAAGTCCTTGGCCATTCCCTCTGAGAACTGGCAAACGTTCCATGGTGATAGGCTCGTACAATCCTAAAGTAAGCGGATATTGTCCCGCCGGTATTGTATGAGGAACAACCAGGCGAAATTGTCCTCTTGCCACCTGGCCTGCACGCCAGAGCGATGTTGGGAGGCGACATGCAGGATCATCGTCCTGCTGCGCCCAGATAGGATTCTCGCCCAGATGGACAAAGGCCCGATAGACAACCCCAGACGGTTGGACGCTACGCCAATACAGCTGCACGGTCAACATGTCACCTGGATTTATTCTGATGATCCCCGCAGAGGGAAGTGGTTGCACGCGATAACCGATCAACTGAGCCAGCGTCCCAAAATGATAGTCGGTCGAGTTCCCATCTTTGAGATTGAGTGCGCTGAAACGTTCTAATGTTGCCATCGCATCGAAGCGCGGAGATAGATCCTCCAGCCTGTATATCATAGGGGTTCTCGAACCTGCCACACTTCGCTGCCATAATGACAGGCGCGGACGCTCTTCGTGATAAATCGTGGCCACGTGAACATATTCGGACGGGGACGGCAATTCTTCGGGGGTAGAAACCACCTTCGTATTTGCAGGGTGCGCCACTAAATAGAGCATCGCATCGCTATAGCACGAGCGTGGCGTTTCGAACATATACCAGATGGGCACGCTGAACTCCACCCCAATACTGCGAAAGTCGTCCGGGATTATCCCTTCAGCCATCAAATAACCCGCACCTTTCCATCCCACATGCCGTGGATAACCGAAGTATGAAGCTGGCTTGGGGAATGCCCCATAGACCCAGCTCGCCCAGCTGCTCTTCCAGCTGGAATACAGGTCCGTCCAACGTGCCTCGGTCAACAAGAAAATCACAGATTGATACCCGAGGACGAGTCCTAACCAGACACAGCTGGCCAACACGAACAACATCCGCACACGTCGGGTTGCCCGCTCCCACAGGGACACGGCACCCAGGCCAGCCAACCCAGCCAATCCTGGGTACATCACGTACAGATGGGTACCGGGAGCACGCACCAGAAATATATAGGCGAGCGCTGGCACCATACACCAGAGGACAAACACCTCTGCGCTGACGAGTGAGTGAGAGCCTGACTCGGCTTGGACATCCCTATCGCAAAGCTGCGTTCCGCACAGCGCCCAGAAGGCGCCACCGGCTAATAACAAGCCGGGCACAATCGCCCAGTTGACCTCGCCCCAGTGGTAGACCTCTGGCCACTGTGAGGCAACCATCGTGGCAACGCCCCCTATGAATAGCGAGAATAGTGCCCCCCACTTAATCCGCTGACCTCGCCTCAGGTGAACCGTCAACAACCCAGCGGCTAAAATGAGCAGGACCGGCAGATAATAACGCGATGCGTATGTGCGATCCAATACAAATAACGTCGATAAGTTATTGTAAAGCCATCGTGTGCCCACCCGGTTTTCAGCTAGATAACTAAGGGTGTGCTGAAACTGGGGATCACGTCCATAAGGCACATAGAAAGAGAGACATATCCCCAACACCAGCAGACCGGATATCAGGATAGTTCTACGCACTGCCGGCCAGCGTCTTCCGATCTGCCAGATGAGATAGCCAATCACCGGCAGATATACCACCGCGTCGAAGTGAGCCAGCAAACCCATCCCCGTACACAAAATACCAGGAAAAATCAGCGCTCTCTCACCACCACGCGCAACCTCCCACAGACAGAACACGCTTAAGCTGATCCACAAGAATACCAACGACTGGTACTGTACCATCCGACCGAATGCTATCAGGTATCCGTTGGCCGCTATCAAAACCCCAGCGACAAGACCGGCCCCACGTCCTCCTGCTCGAATGAGCAAGCACGTTACCGCTAACACACCCGCCAGATTGGCCAGGGCAAATGGCATGCGCGCTAACCCTTCGTTGATCGATCCCGTCAGCAGCCAAAACGCCAGCGGCACTAACATCTGAAGAGGTCCTTTGCGGTGTAGAAAAACGGCATAACCCTCGCCCTTGCTGGCTCGTACAGCGAGACTAAGCACTTCCACTTCATCTTCGTGAAATTCCGCATAACCCAGCTGGATGAAACGCATCGTCGCAGCGATCATAAACACTCCAGCCAGGATGAACGCTATCTGTGCAGATGGCCACGAGAGCGGGGACAACTTGCGCCGATAAGCGAAAAACCAAGCGAGCAGGGCGACAACAGCGCTGATCACGAGGGGATACCATTCGATAAGTGGGATATTCAGGTAGGTCAGATAGAGCAGGCCGAGACTGACCCAGGCAAAGCTGAGCCCACACGCCAGGAGAACACGCGCGATCACGTCAGAAGGGGGATTGGAAAAAGCCTCCAGGCAGAGCCAACCAGGCAAGAACCCGAGTATCACAAAGGCCGCAAAAACACGCCCAGGGAGGAAGCCATCCGTGGTCAGCACCAGCGCGGACAAAACCCATAGCCAGACTGGCCACCAACGCCGGCTGACCAGGCTTGCGAGCACCCTATATCCCTTAGAATGCACCATGGGGCTCGATACGAGAAAGGTTTAATCGGGATAACCCAACTCACGCAGAACTGCCCGAGTTATGACACGGACCATTTCCGCCCGGACATCTGGATCATTTAGGGAAAGGCGGGCTTCTGTCCGGTGGGGCTTCGCAGATGAATCCTGGACCGGAGGCACACTACAAATGCGGCTGAACTCCGCCTCCTCCCCTGGACGCGCTAACCCCATTTTGCGTCGCTGTTCTAACAGCTTTTCCACTTGAGTGAAGGGCAAAGGCTCTCCTCGTCCCAGCTGCTCGAGGATCAACGTAATTTTGGCAACCTGCTCAATGGTTTCCAAACGCATATAAGCTTCGAGCAGATCCCTGCCCACTGTGAGGACACCATGCCGTTGTAGAACAATCCCGTCGTGGCCGACGATCAACTCTCGGATGGCCGACACATTTTCCAGGCTGGCCGGTGTCGCGTACTGAGTGGTAGGGACCAAACCCAGGTTCACAATGACCTCTGGGAGCATACAGTTCGCCAGGGAAACACCGGCGATGCTCAGCGCCACCGCTGTCGGTGGATGAGCATGGACCACCGCTCGGATGTCGGGACGCCGACGATACGCTTCCAGGTGCATAAACACTTCACTGGTGGGCATCAAAGTGCGGTTAGCCGCTGTCCCGTGTTCCACCTTGCGCCCTTCCATGTCCACAATGATCATTTGTTCCGGGGTCATCATCCCTTTGCAAAGGCCGCTGGGGGTACACAGAACGCGGTTTTCATCCATCCGCACAGAGAGATTGCCGTCATTGGCCACGACATAGCCGCGCTCATACATGAGGCGACCGATGCGCACCATTTCTTCGCGCAGGGCACATTCGCGCTCCCACTCAGAACACGTGACATCCATAAAGCAACAGGTCTGTAAAATACGATGGCAATCCGGAGTCAAGCCAGATAGTAGGGACGAGAGGCTACTGCAACCCCCAGGTCGGACATCATCAACAAGCGTTGAAGATGCCGCAGGATGTGTTCATCATAAGTACGTTCGCCGCACATATCGCACACCATCGCGGGCACACGATTCACCACCAATAGACTGTCACCCAGCCAGCGCACATAGCTGGTCATGCGGGGTTGCAGTCGGCCTACACGGCAAACAGGACATATAGGTGCCATAAACCTGCCTAACGTTCTTGGCTGGATGGATTGTTAAGGCCCAACAACGTGCGCAACCAGTAAAACAAGGTGGTGGTAGAAGTGGGTGCATCGCGGGTGATCAACCCCCACGAGCTGGGGGGCCAGTAGGAGATCCACGCTCTGCCTACAATATTAGCTCGTGGCAACATACCCCACATATGAGAATCACTAGAACTATCGCGGTTATCGCCGAGGACAAAGTACTCGTCCGGTCCTACCAATCGCGGTTCCATTGAATAAGAACCTCGGCGCACACCATAAGGCTCTTCAAGCGGTTTGTTATCGATAAAAACCTGGCCATGGCGAATTTCAACCAGCTGACCGGGCAAGCCGATAATACGTTTAACATAGTCCTCACCTGGTCGGTTGGGGGGTTCAAACACCACCACATCGCCCACTTGGGGATCACTAAAACGATAGCTGATCTTATCAATGATAAGATACTGTCCGTTGTGCAAATTGGGCTCCATACTGGTGCCTACGACCCGGAAATTGCGTATGAGCGTCTGGATCACAAAAAAGATGACCAACGTCAATACAATCGTTTCCAGGATTTCCCCGACAACGCGGCGCACATTTTTGGCGCCGGTTGACCGTGTTTCCTGGGCAACGGTCACGTCACCAGCCTCGGCTTGCATAGCGGGCGTATAGGGGTTTAGCGATGGATTGTCTCTTCCTTTTTCCTCAAAAAAGCTGTTCAACGTCACCCCTCACTGACGGGACAAACTCTCCACAAAAATTATAGTATGATCACAACTGCCGAGCAAAACCCCCGCGCGATGTCACGCTGGTTCCAAGAAAGTTTATGACCACCGCATATGGCGCGGATAATGATTTTTGATGATCATGCCAACCCGTTTACCCCATCCCAACGCATATCCCTCATAGGTGATCAACACCCAGCCTTCTGGACCAGAACTGGTGAGCGGCTGACCTTGGAGATATGAGATCGCTGCGGCGCAATCACTGCCTAGCTCCCACGAGCGTCGCACATCTGCACCGCACAACGTCATTGCCAGCGCGTGAGAAGGGACAAATTGGTCACGTGCAACCCTGCCCAGAAGCCAACCGGTGCGCACGATGCGCAATCCCTTCCACTCAGCCGGAGACACTGGTGACCAGAAGACTTCACTTCCGCTCACATACCAGCCCGAATCTGGCATCTCCCGCGTCGCGACCACGTCGTTCCAGAATGTCTCGACCAAGTGGCTGATCTTACTAGGTAGCGCGGCAGTGTGAGACGCAAGATACGCGCGTGGTGCAGAGCCCTCTCGTTCCAGCACTGCAATAAAGTGGCCCTCACCGACTGTCAAGTGCGGCCAGAGGCGCACACAGCGCTCCAGGGGCAACCCGCGCGCCAGGTCAGACGCGATCCAATCCGGTCGTCCGGGACTGAAACCCGGAAATCGTGGTGGTTCGACAAGATGATAATCCCCCCGCGCACGAAGGAAGTATGCCACGACCGCCTCGTTTTCCTCGGGGGAGAATGTACATGTCGAGTAAACCAACCGTCCCCCCTCTCTTACCAAATCCGCCGCCTTGCGCAACAACATCTCTTGGCGTGCCGCGCATCCCTCCACACTAGAGGGCGACCACTCCCGTCGGGCAATCGGGTTTTTGCGAAACAATCCCTCACCCGAACATGGTGCGTCGACCAGAACGCAGTCGAAAACCCCTTTCCAATGCTCTGCTAGCGCTTGGGCAGTCTCGTTGATCACCAGGATCGACCGCGCTCCAAACAGTTCTAGGTTGGTCAGCAGAGTGCTCACTCGGCTGCGCACCACTTCATTCGCCACCAAGAGTCCAGTATTCTGCATTCGGGTCAACAGATGGGTGGCTTTTCCCCCCGGCGCTGCGCACAAATCGAGCACATATTCTCCCGGTCTAGGGTCGAGCAGAACGGCCACCGCCATGGCACTCGGCTCCTGTAAGTAGTATAACCCGGCGGCATAATAGGGATGTCGACTTGGGCGTGCACGATCTCGACTCGTGACCAGGAAGCCCTCCGGACACCAGGGCACCGGTTCTAGTGAGAAGGGGCTGATGGAGCGGAATGTTTCTGGGGCAACTTTGAGTGTGTTGACACGTAAACCCAGATGTGGGGATTGATTAATACTGTCAAGAAAATCTTCCGCCTCCGCGCCGAGCAACGCGCGCATCCGCGTCACAAAGGCAACGGGCAGCTGTTCAGTCATTCGGATATGCGGAAATGAGCCGTGTGTCAATTGATGCCATAATACCTACTGACAAACACTGCCCCCATCTCGCGCTGGCAAGTCTCACAGTAGAGACCCCATTCCTCAGCAATTTGCTCCGAGAGTTCCACCAGATCTTCTAAGCCGACCACCGGGCGCATAGCGCATAGATGGGCGCAATAGACATTCTGTCCGATATGGAGCAAGCCCGTTTTGCGGTTGTGCAATGGAATGCCCACAACGCGGCCCAGGTTGTGAGCCACCAGGTGGCTCAGCTTGACAATAAGCTCCTCTTGCTCAAAAGAACGTCGCAACTGGTAGACCGAGATGACAGCCGCTACACCGTCGCGCACCATGCTCAGCACGGAGCGCCCTTGAGCGTCATTCAAGTCTTTCCCCACCAGCGCCAGGTCGAAATGTGGGGTTGAGCTTTGCCACGGTTCCATCTCAACCAACTGCAGGTAGGCGTTTCCATCCAATGCCTGACGGTCGGGGATGATACTATGCTCAATGTACCAGTCCATGCTCGAGTAAGCCGAGCCACGTGGCATCATTAGGATAACCCAATCCCCAAACGGTCGAATCTGGGGCAGGGACTGAAATTGGAACCAAAAGGGCAATCGCTTCCCCAGCTGCGCGATCAGGTGAGTCACCGTGTAGACCAGCACACGGGCCTCATTGTCCTCGACATCTTGTGACCATGTCAGCGATATAAACGTTTCCACCTCGCCTCACTTTCTCGTCGCGAAACACGTCTCAGAAATCCATAGATGGGTGTCTTGCGGACGCACGTAGCACGTTCGGGAGAATCAGAGCTGCTACTGCTGGGCCTAGATAGTAACACACCACCGCCAAAAGCGCTCCACCGACTACATCCATAATCCAGTGTTGCCCTGAAAGGACCGTCGACAACGCCACTATAATTGTAGCTCCCCACATCCAGATGCGCCATTTAGGTTTCCAATAGCACCAGTAGAGCGTGATGGTCACGGTAATCCACAGGTGCATACTCGGGAAGGCATTGTACGTCCGGTCGTGGTCATAGACCCAGCGCACAATGGTCTCTGCCCAACCATCTCCG
>JANXAX010000080.1 GCA_025062175.1 Anaerolineae bacterium
CTGTCCGAGTTCAGCCGAGGTGCGGCGGACAAGTTGGCCCAGGCAATCAGGGAGCTCCAATCGGAGGGCCCGCTAAAGGGGTTGATCTTCGATCTGCGCAATAACCCGGGTGGCTTGCTAGACGAAGCGATTGCCGTGGGCAGCCAGTTCATCGCCGATGGGGTGATCACCATCGAACGCGAGAAGGGTGGCACGGAACAGGTTTTCGAGGCGTTGCCTGACGGGGTGGCCACTGACATTCCCTTAGTGGTGTTGATCAACCAGGGAAGCGCCAGCGCAGCTGAAATCGTTGCCGGCGCTATCCAGGACTACAGGCGAGGTACCATTGTGGGAGAACCGTCGTTCGGCAAAGGAACTGTGCAAATCCCTCATACCCTGAGCGATGGCTCGGAGCTGCGGGTGACCATTGCCGAGTGGCTGACGCCGAAGGGGCGCCAGATCAACGACAATGGCATCACGCCCGACATCGTTGTAGAGCGCACGCAGGAGGACGTCGAAGCCGAGCGTGACCCACAGTTGGAACGTGCCGTGGAGATCCTTCTTCAGAGGGAGCTGTGAAGACAAAGGCAGAAGCGACCAAAACGGTTGCGACGAACCGCAAGGCGTATCACGATTACTTTATCGAGGATACGCTTGAGGCAGGTATCGCCCTCACCGGCACGGAGATCAAGTCGGTGCGTGCTGGCCAGGTCAATCTGCGCGATAGCTTCGCCATCATCAAGGAAGGCGAAGTCTGGCTGCTCAACGCCCACATCGCCGCCTATCGGGCGGCTTCCCACTTCAACCACGACCCACGCCGTCCTCGCAAACTGCTTTTGCACCGCTATGAGATCAACCGCCTGATCGGGAAGGTCCAGGAAAAGGGTTTTACGCTGGTCCCACTGCGCATCTATCTGAAAAACAATCTGGCCAAGGTGGAACTTGGCTTAGCGCGTGGTAAGAAACAATATGACAAACGCGCTGCCTTGCGGGAGCGGGAGTCGCGCCGGGAGATCGAACGTGCCCTCGCGCGCTATGGTAGAGAGTGACCCGACATGGTGCGTGCCATCCTCACCCCGCAGCAAGATGCATTGCTGAGCGAAGAAAGACACTGCCTGAATGAACTGCAAGTGGTGTTGGCGCGCTTCGATGCGGCGATGGAGGACCAAGCAACTCTGGAGCACTCCATCCGCCAGCTGGACGAGCTCTTCCTGCTGGTGGTCGTCGGGGAATTTAATGCTGGTAAGAGCGCTTTGATCAACGCCCTGCTGGGCCAGCCGCTGCTCCCAGAAGGCGTCACGCCCACGACAACGCGCATCCATCTGATCAAATATGGCAGTAACAGCGAGCATAACCTTATTGACGCAGTGACCGAGGTTACCACGGCGCCGCTGGAGGTGCTGCGAGCAATCAACATTGTGGACACCCCTGGCACCAATGCCATCCGGCGCGAGCACGAAGTGATCACCCGCGGGTTTGTCCCGCGCTCGGATATGGTCCTTTTCGTCACCTCGGCGGACCGTCCTTTCACCGAAAGCGAGCGCGCCTTTCTCCAATGCATTCGCGAGTGGGGCAAGAAGGTGGTGTTCGTGGTGAACAAAATTGACATCCTGGAGCGCCCGGAAGACGTGGGCAAGATTGTCTCCTTCATCGCTGAGAATGCGCGTGAGATGTTAGGCTTCACCCCGGAGATTTTCCCGATTTCTGCGCGATTGGCCCAGCAGGCGAAGCGTGGTGGCAATGGGACGTTATTGGAGGAAAGTCGCTTTGCCCCGCTCGAGCGCTATATCGTGGACACCCTGGACGAGAGAGAGCGTGTCCGGCTCAAGTTGTTGAATCCACTGGGCGTGGCGCGTTATGTGGCCGGCAAATATTTGGCGATCGCCCAAGAGCGCCTTGAGCTGCTGCGCGACGACCTGGTCACCATCCAGGACATTGAAACTCAGCTCGAGATGTATCGGCAAGATATGCAACGCGATTTCCGCTTTCGCCTCTCCGACGTGGAAAACGTGTTGCACGAACTGGAAAGTCGCGGGATCGAGTTTTTCGATGAGATATTGCGTCTGGCGCGCATCTTTGATTTGCTCAACAAGGAGAAACTCAAGGCAGATTTCGCGCGCGCGGTGATTGCGAACGCACCTCAGCAAGTGGAACAACGCGTGGATCACGTGATCGACTGGTTGGTGGCGAGTGAGCTGCGTCAGTGGCAGGCGGTGACAGAGCGGATCGGGCGACGTCAGGCCGAGCATGCGGACCGTATGGTGGGCCAAGTAGTTGGTACGTTCGATTACGACCGTGCGCGTCTGTTGGAGAGTGTCGGGCGGGCGGCGCAAAATGCCGTCGAGCAATACGACCACGAGCGGGAGGCCCATCGTCTCGCCGAATCGGTGCGCATGGCCGTAGCCGGCACCGCTCTGATTGAAGTGGGCGCCCTCGGCCTGGGGGCACTCGTGATGTTGCTGGCCACCACGACGCTGGCCGATGTGACCGGGCTGTTGACTGCTGGCCTGGTCGCCACCTTGGGGCTTTTTGTCATCCCCGCCCGCCGCCGCGAAGCCAAGGCCGAGCTGCGGCGCAAGATCGGCGCGGTGCGTCACCAGCTGATGTCCGCACTGACGCAGCAATTTGACCGTGAGCTAGAATGCAGTGTTCAACGCATCCGTGAGGCGATTGCCCCATATACCCGTTTCATCCGTGCCGAACAAGCACGCCTAAACGAAGCCCACACCCAGCTCCTCCGCATCACCCAGCAACTGGATCGGTTGCAGGCGCGCGTAGAAGCACTGTGATGTCACCTCCCGCTGGGCAACAATGGGTAGGTTTTGATAGACAAGCGCCCCTATCCGACAGGACTGGCGCTGTATCATCATCACCATCCTATCCGGTCGACTGGGTGCGCTATCTGCGCGTCATGCGCTTCTTCCTGAGTGCCCTTTTCTCGATTGTCTGGTGGGATATCTTGCTGGGCAACTTGCCGATCGTACGCCATATCGCCGCACAGAGTGCTATGCAGCGTTGGCGTGCTCTTGCGCGCCGCTACCGCCAGCTGGCAGTGCAGTTGGGTGGAGTGCTCATCAAGCTGGGGCAATTTCTCAGCATCCGCGTGGACGTGCTCCCGGCTGAAGTGATCGCCGAGCTGGCCGACCTGCAAGACGAAGTCCCGGCGGAGGACATCAGTCGCATCCACGCCACGATTGCCCAAGAATTTGGGCGTCCAGCTGAGACCGTGTTTGCCTGGCTTGCTCCCATTCCAGAGGCGGCGGCTTCCCTGGCACAAGTGCATCGTGCCCGTTTGCGTTGTCCATCCCCTCAGGTGTCTCAGGATGACACAAATGAAGTGGTGGTCAAGGTGCAACGCAGCGGCATCCGGCGTATTGTCGAGACCGATTTGGCCGCCATCCGTGCTGCCGGGCGCTTGTTGCAACTTTACCCTCCCATCGCGCGGCGCGTGGACATGGACCGCCTGCTCAACGAATTTACCAACACCACCCGCGCCGAGCTGGACTTCATCGCAGAGGGCAAGAATGCCGAACGTTTCGCCCAGGATTTCGCGGACGACCCCCATATCGTCGTGCCGCGCATCTATTGGGACTATACCACGTCCCGCGTGCTCACGATGGAAAACGTGGCTGCGATCAAGATCACCGATTGTGCCATCAGCCCAGAGCAGGTGGCACGTCGTGTTTATCGCGCTTATATGTACCAGATTTTCATCACCAACTTTGTGCATGCCGATCCCCATCCGGGAAATCTTTTTGTGCGGCCTATAGGTGGAGATGAGCGCACGCCGGGAGCTGGAGAGGGACAATTCCAGATCATCTTCGTGGACTTTGGTATGATGGCCGTCGTGCCGGAACGCCTGCGTGCCCAGGCGCGCGAGCTGTTGCTCGGCCTGGCCACCCGCGATGCGCGTCGCATTGTCCAAGCCTACATCGATGCGGATGTGGTGTTGCCCGATGCTGACCGCAAGCGCCTCGAAGAGCTGCATGAGACGCTGCTAAAGCGATTGTACGGCATCAAGATGAATCAGTTGCGCTATGTGGCATTCCGTGAGGCCCAAAACCTGTGGCGCGATTATCGGGATATCATCTTTGAGATGCCGTTTCAGTTCCCCTCCGATGTGCTCTTTGTGGTGCGTGCGATTGGCATCCTGCTCGGCATCGTCACGAGCTTAAATCCCGAATTTGACCCCTGGGCTGAGACGCTTCCGTTTGCCGAACAGCTCGCCAGCCAGGAACTCAACCGTGATTGGGAGTACTGGCTGGATCGTATGTTGGACATGATGCGCATGATGTGGATGATGCCCATGCGGCTGGACCGCTTGCTGACCCAAGCGGAGCGCGGCGAGCTGGCCACCATCGCCAGTTTAGCCCCGAACGCTGAACGCATGTTGCGCCGTATGGAACGCTCGCTGGAGCGGCTCACCTGGGGGGTGATCTTCACCAGCCTGCTTATCGCAGGCATGCTCCTACGCCTTAACGAAGGGCCAAGCTGGACCAGCACGGCGTTGCTCGCCGCTGCTGGGCTGGCTCTCCTCTGGGGATTGACACGTCGGTGAGCATTATGGGATCTCGCTCCCTATCCGGACTGGGATGATGGGCACTGCCTACCGTTATGTTGCACGGATAAAACGCCTTCTGGATCAAGAAGAAGGGGTGATCCACAAGGATTGGGGTGGACGTCTCCCATTGGCGTTGGTCTATCCCAATACCTACTACACGGGCATGAGCAGTCTGGCGGTTCATGCCCTATATCGGCTGTTCAACCAGTCACGCGACGTAGTGTGTGAACGGGTTTTCCACAGCGTGGAGACCCGTGTCCAGGAAGAAGGACTGCCTCTTTCTTTGGAATCACAACGTCCGCTCGCCGATTTCTCGGTGATCGCCTTCACTGTTTCGTATGAGCTGGATTATTTTCACGTCGTAGACATATTGCGTCGCTCGGGAATCCCTCTCTTCGCCGCACAGCGCGACGAGACCTGGCCGCTCATCCTGGCAGGCGGCCCGGCAGTTTCGGCTAACCCCGAGCCGCTGGCTGACATCATCGATGCCTTTGCCATCGGAGAGGCAGAGGCACTGGTCGCTCCTCTTTTAGAGGTCTTGCCGGAGGCATGTCGCACGGCTCGGCTGCAGGCATGGCGTATGCTCGCGCATCTGCCTGGCGTCTATGTTCCGATGTATGACAACGCACCCGTGCGACGCGTGTGGCAGCGTGATTTGGATGTGAGCCCCGCCACGACCCAGATTTACACGAGACACACTGAATTCGGCGACCGTGGACTGATCGAGATCGGACGTGGTTGCTGGCGCGGCTGTCGTTTTTGCCTGGCCGGTTTTGTCTATCGCCCGACGCGCCACCTCAGTCTGGAGGTCGTCCTGAGTTTGGCGCACACCATACAAAAATATCGTGACAAGGTTGGTCTGGTCAGCGCGGCTGTGAGTGATCACCCTCAGATCGACCCGATGGTGACAGAATTGCGTCGCATGGGGCTGAAGGTGGCGGTGTCTTCGCTGCGGGTGGATAGCCTATCTGAGACGCTCGTGCGAGCCCTTGCCGAAAGCGACACCCAAACGCTCACCATTGCGCCCGAAGCCGGCTCGCCGCGCCTGCGCGGGCTGATCAACAAGCCTCAAGATGACGCTCGGCTGCTGGAAGTGGCCAGCCTCGCAGCGCGTTACAATTTCCCTCAGCTCAAGATGTACTTTATGATAGGCCATCCCAGCGAGGTCGAAACGGATGTGGAGGCGATTGTCGATCTCGTGGCGGCGGTGCGTGCGCGTTTCCCCCGCCAGATCGTGATCAACGCCACCCCTTACGTGCCCAAGCCCCATACCCCTTTCCAGTGGGCTGCTATGACGCCGGCGGACGTCCTGGCAGAGCGGATCGCCTATCTCGAGAGACGTCTACAACCCCTGCGCGTGACCGTGCGTTCAGATAGCCCAGCTTGGGCGGAAGTGGAAGGCGCGCTGGCGCGCGGGGACCGCCGTCTGGGAACGGTTCTCGTGAATATGGAGCGGACCAGTTTGAGCGAATGGAAGCGGTCATTGAAACGCGCCGGCTTATCCGCCGCGGAGTATTTACGTGCACGCTCGTATGAGGAAGTGTTGCCGTGGTCCGTGGTCGACTTGGGCGTAACCCGGGCTTTTCTAGAACGTGAGATGCGACGCGCCCAGGCGACTATGGCGCAAATGGCCTCCCAAGAAGTGGGAGGATGCCCACTTTAAAGATAAGGCTTCGTCGGGGGACGAGGCTTTTGCCAGGTTCCCTGCCCGCTGTTTGGTGTTTCCGCCCTTTGTAGGCATAATACGTGCCCATGAGAAAGGGAACGGTATGGTTGATCATGTTGGCGTGTGCGATAGTGCTTCCGGCTTGCACGCGCCCGGCACCCATGCGCGCACCGGCGACGCGACCTCCCTTTGAGTTGGCATTCGGCCTCTCTCCCATCCCGACTCGTACCCCGACATCCACTGCCACGCTCACATCCACCGCCACACCTACTGCCACACGTACACCCACTCCGACCCTGACGCCCACGGCGACACCTGTACCCAGTCAGCGCTTGGCATCCGCGCGCCAGGCTTTCGAATGGGGAGACTTCGAGCGGGCGAGACAGGAATTTGACGCCTTGTACACAGATCCCGGAGCCAGCGACGTGGAACGCCGAGAGGCCGCTTTTTGGCGTGCGCGCAGCCGGCTGGATGCCACCGATTATGCCGGCGCAATCTCCGCATTGCAACAATTCATCGCCGCTTATCCCGATGATCGACGCCTTGCTGCTGCTCAGTTTATGCTAGCGCGCGCTTATGAGGGCTTGCAGGAATGGCGCAACGCCTTGGCGGCTTATCGGCAATACTTGCGTCTCGACAAAACGCTGGCTATGGAAGCATACGATGGCATCGGCAAGGCGGCTATGCAGCTGAGCGATTATGCCGCAGCGATCCAGGCATACACCGAGGGTGTGCGGGCAGCCCAGGAAAACGCGTGGCTGGTTTACATGCGTGAGGGTATTGCCCAGGCAGAGCTGGCACGCAACCGTCCGCGGGAAGCAGTCAAACAGTACGATGCCATTCTCAATGTGGCGCGCATCGACGCCTATCGCGCGCGCATTTTGTACCTGGCGGCACAGGCACTTCTTCAAGCCGGCGACCGAGAAGCTGCGCAACAGCGCTATCTCGAGGCGGTGAATCGTTATCCCACCACCCAATATGCTTATCTATCCCTCATCGAGCTGGTGAATGCAGGAGTACCAGTGGATGATTATCAGCGTGGTCTGGTGGATTACTACGCCAAAGCATATCAACCGGCAATCGACGCATTGACCCGCGTGGTGCAGCGCAGGGTAGACGCGCGTGAAGGCGAAGCACTGTGGTACCTAGCGCTTTCCTTGAAAGCCAACGGTAATCTGACTCAGTCCATCCAGCGTTTCCAGGAGTTGATCGACAAAGTGCCCCAGAGCAAGCGCTGGGGAGATGCTTGGTTAGAAATGGCCGCGACATACGCCTTGCGTGGCGATACCGAGCAGGCATTGCGGGTTTATCGCCAATTTGTAAGACAGTATCCGGCCTCTCCGTTGGCGCCACAGGCGCTCTGGCGGGTTGCCAATCTGCAAGCATCCACTGGTGACCTTGCCGGCGCTGCCGCAACGTACCGAGACCTGGCGACGCGCTATCCCCAGGCGGAGGAGGTCCCGCAAGCACTTTTCAAAGCTGCTCTGCTCGATTATCGGCGCGGCGACTACGTCACGGCTCGAACTGCGTGGCAATCCTTGGTGCAAAAGTACCCCAACACGGATGCTGCCACAGCGGCGCGTTTCTGGATCGGCAAAGCCTGGTTAGCCGTGGGCGAAGAAGAACAGGCTAAACAAGCGTTGCAGGCTGCTAGACGGTGGACGCCTGAATCGTATTATGGACTGCGCGCTGCCGAAATGCTGGCCGGTGTGACTGTGTGGCGTTCCACAGGGTTCGATGGACGCTTAAAAGAGCCGGCGACCAGCCGGGCAGATGCGGAGGAATGGCTGCGCAGCTGGCTGAACCCACCCAGTGACGTTGCACTGGCCGCGTTGCCTCCTGCGATCACCGGGTCGCTTGCCTGGCAGCGCGGTGAGGCCCTGCTGACAGTGGGACGGCGTGTCCAGGCGTTGGAGGAGTTCGAGAAAATCAAACAGCAGTGGTGGGATGATCCCCTGGCGATGTACCGCCTGGCGCTGGCATTTCACGAGCGTGAGCTCTATCGCCTGGCCATCGTGTGTGCGGAACGGCTCATCCGCCTGGCACCTGCTGAGCGACGGGCGCAGGTGCCCCTCTTCTTGCGCCAGCTGGCCTATCCGCTTTATTTCCGCGAGTTAATCATCGCGCAAGCGCGGAAATATAACTTAGACCCCTTGCTCATGGCGGCGCTCATTCGTCAGGAGAGCCTCTTCGAGCCTTCCATCACTTCCATTGCCGATGCACGTGGCCTGGCACAAGTCATTCCGCCCACTGGTGAGTGGATCGCTGGTCAGCTGGGATGGATGCAGTGGCAGCCGGATGATCTCTGGCGGCCTCTGGTGAGCGTGACCTTTGGGGCTTATTACTTACACGTGCAGCTCGACGCCTTCGAAAGTCGGGTCGTTCCGGCACTGATGGCCTATAATGCCGGCCCAGGCAGAGTGCGCCAGTGGCTGGCAACCTTCTCCGACTTAGATATGCTGGTTGAGATGGCTCCGATTTCGGAACCGGCACGGTATGTGCGCCTCATCTACGCTAACTATTACCGTTATCGGCAGCTATACCGGTCCGGCTCCTGAGCGAGGCACTCCAAACAAGATAAAGCAATCGATGTTGCCACTCAAGGGTCTGCGGCCACCCATGCCGGGTGGAAAACCCA
>JANXAX010000081.1 GCA_025062175.1 Anaerolineae bacterium
AGGGTAGAGCGGAATGCGCTCGATCCTCGAAGTCTCTTCCCTCGCGTTCAATCTCTTTCCTCCACCGTTTCTAGGTATTTCTATCTTCCAACTCCGAAAGATGGATCAGATTTTACTCACCGGCGCAGGTAGGCGATAGGATCCCAACCCTGCGCCCGGCCGATTGCCTGTACTCTGCGCCGCTCGCGGAACCAGATGATCAGCCCAAGCAACCAAGGCACGGGCAGCGACACAGTCGCTAAGACCGCTAAGTGACGGAGCGCCAACGTCTGCAGCGCAAGCATAGCCGGATCCGGCAGATACCAAGTCATCCAGGCTCCATGGTGCCAATATGCCACCCATACAGGGAGTGCCAGAATGTAACACGTGAGCAATACATAATCATACGCGACCGTCATAGTCGTCTGCCAACGGACAGGCGGAATGGAGAGAAACCCCGCTAGCACGATCAAGCTCCCTCCCACCAGTCCGATGAGCACATCGCGCATTAAGGGCATGGCGAGGTAACCGGAGGCGTCGGCAAGGAGGTCAAACGAGAAATTCTGGCCACTGAGTCCATATGCCGCATAGAGCACCGCCGCCGTTACAAGCGCAGCGATGAAGCTGAGAGCGAAACGCGCGGGGCGTCTCATCCACAAGAACACCGAAGGGGCTAGGATACCTATCGCGAGGATGAAGGCGCGTGGCCACCGTTCTGCCTCAATGCGGGTGTTTGCGGCTTTTGTAGCGATCGCAGCCACTTCGTTGCTCACCAATTGTGCTGCTGCAACAGCACCAGCATAGTTGCCACGTTGCAACGAGGTTGCAGCGATGGACAAGTCTTGCTGGAGCACCTCCGGAAGGGACGATCGTCGCAATGCCTGCAGATACGCCTGCCCCCAGGCGACCTTGTGCGTAGCCAAGAGCAACCAGTTGTGGGCCAATCTCTCGCCTCCGAGGCGCAGCATATCGAACAGAGGAAGACCTTCAGCCATCACAGGCCAACGAGTGCCGAGGAGTACTGCCAGTGTGGGAGCAATGTCTTCCAATTGTATCGGGCTGTATTTTCCCGTCACTACTCCCTGCCCGACCATCACCCAGGGTAAGGTGGGGGGGGTGCTTTGCCCCCCTGCCGGCCTTCCATCAGGTAACAAGGCACCATCGGAGGTGAGCAGTAATACCGAGTCTGCCAAGTTCATTTGGCGCACGATCTGGCGCACATAGCTATCCACCTGGCGCAGCGCGGCGCGATATGCTGTGCTAGCCGTGCCAGATTGCCTTCCCACCACTTCCGGCAAGCCGAGATGGATGATGATCAAGGGGTATTGCCGCTCCGCGATAAGTCCCAAAGCAGCTTCGACAGTTTGCGCGTCGCGCACCCTCTCATCACCATGGGCAATATGCACAGCGTCTGCGGCTATGGAGGTGAACAAGGGTGCACGATCCGCAGACGCAGCGACAGCAATGCGCAGGCCCGCCTCTTGAGCTGCTATCAGGATGTTGTCCACTTTTAGAGCGACCGCATTCTCTGTGTCGGGCGGGAGCAGAGGCGCCTGGTTGAGATCGTTTCCGGCACCGCTGAGCAATGTGGCCCAGACCGAGGGCCAATAAGCCGGTGGACGGACTTGCACGGGAGCCGACGCACCGGTATCCATCAAGCCCTGCCAAACTGGCATGTCCTGCACTACCGTCTCCCGGTAGCCTACTCCGCTCACCACCACCATCACCACTCGGTCTGTAAGCCCCGGCAGTCGCTCTCCAGGTGTGGTCGTCATAGGCACCGGGGGTGGCGTGTAAGCGCGAACGGAACGCTGGAGCAGGTCAGCCCAACGATGCGCTACGAAAGCGATCGTCGCCAAAAGGAGTGCGCTGAAAATGACTGTACGATATCGCCGCATCATTCTGACAAACGCTTTCAGAAGGTGAACAAGAGGTGTTCTTTTTGCTCCGATAGAAGTGAAGATTTATTATATGTTCCCTAAAGAAGTTCAGCAAGGAGTTAAAAAGCAAACATGATACCGCTGCAGGACACTATCCCCTCGCGCTCATTGCCGCTGGTCAACTGGATGCTCATCGCGCTCAATGTGTTGATCTTCCTTATGATGCTCAGCTTCGGGCCTTTTGCGGAGCGCATCGTATTTCTACTGGGCGTGGTGCCCCTGCGCCTGCTTGCCTACCCCGACTTAGCGCAGGCGTTTACGTTGATTACTTCGATGTTCCTCCACGGCGGATGGGCGCACTTGTTCAGCAATATGCTGGCGCTTTATATTTTTGGTGATAACGTGGAAGACCGCATGGGTTCGTGGCGCTATCTTGCTTTCTACCTGATCTGTGGCATCGTTGCGGCATTGACGCACGTGCTTTTCAATCCCACCTCGCGCATTCCCACAATCGGCGCCAGCGGTGCGATCAGCGGCGTGTTGGGTGCCTACCTGGTCTTGTTTCCACGAGCGCGGGTCATCACGCTCTTGCCCTGGTTTTTCCTGCCGTGGTTCGTGGAAGTGCCGGCGGTCACCTACGTGGGAATTTGGGTGGCCTCCCAGTTACTCAATGGGATGCTCGCGATCGTGACCGGCGCCCAGGCCTTCGGCGGCGTCGCGTGGTGGGCACATATCGGGGGATTCTTTGCCGGCTTCGTGCTGGTGTTTCTGTTCGCCTCACGCCGTCCGGTGCGCCGCACCTATCCAGACGAATATTTCCCGTGGTAAAAATCCACGCCAAGAAAAGAGAGCGTTCTCAGTCACAAGGAGGGTGCCATGGAATTTCTATCTCTGTTGTGGATCTTTCTTATCATTTCGTCGCTACAGCCGATCATTCGCCAAAAGATGTTGGAGATGGAGCGGTTACGGGCACTCAGCCGTCTGGAACGGGAACGTCGTAGCCGCGTGATTGCATTGATCCACCGACAGGAAACGATGAGCTTTCTGGGTTTCCCATTGATGCGTTACATCGACATCAACGACTCCGAACAGGTGTTACGCGCTATCAAGATGACTGACCCCGATGTACCAATTGATCTGATTGTGCACACACCGGGCGGGTTAGTGCTTGCTGCGGAACAGATTGCCTTTGCCCTGCAACGGCACCAGGCCAAGGTGACCGTTTTCGTGCCACATTATGCGATGTCCGGCGGCACATTAATCGCCCTGGCAGCGGATGAGATTGTCATGGACGAGAATGCCGTGTTAGGGCCGGTGGATCCGCAGCTCGGTCAACAACCCGCTGCCTCCATCCTGAAAGTTCTGGAACGCAAACCGATTGCCGAGATTGAGGATCAGACATTGATCCTGGCCGACATCGCCGAAAAAGCCATCCGACAGGTCAAAAACACCGTGTTATGCTTGTTGAGCGACAAGATGAGCACCGAGCAGGCGGAGAAAATCGCCACCACGCTGGCAACCGGGGTGTTCACCCACGATTATCCCATCACCGTTCAGGAAGCACGCGCGCTGGGTCTGCCCGTCAGCACGGACATGCCCAAACTGGTCTATCAAATTATGTCGTTGTATCCTCAGACGGCGCAGCGGCGGCCTTCAGTGGAATATATTCCAGTGCCGCGTACCCGCGAGGGAGAGCGCCCCTCGGTTCACGTGTGATTCAACAAGACGAAAAAGAGGAGGCTGATCCGAACGATGCTGCGTAAAGAGCAGGTGCGCCTAGTGCGCGAACGTATTGTGCCTCATGAAGCCCCCGT
Source organism: Anaerolineae bacterium (assembly GCA_025062175.1). GTDB lineage: Bacteria > Chloroflexota > Anaerolineae > 4572-78 > NAK82 > NAK82. The sequence goes on from JANXAX010000081.1 coordinate 3,674, forward strand.
GCTATCTCTCTATGTCGATGTCCATCCAGCGCGACCGGAGAATGCGCGTCGCGGGTGGTTTATCCGGGTGAAAGACAGTCTAAAGGCATTCGACATCCCTACAACCCTGTGTGAGCGCGTTCTCACTCTCCTGAGCGAGGAACGGGCTCAGGCACGCACCTTGGTGCTCTTCGCCGCCACGGATCTGCTTGAACGTTATGATTTGCAAGTCGAACTGCCGGTGGTCGATCTGGCCCACGGGCGGGTGGAATGCCGTTGGGGCGAACCTTATGTGACACCACTCCTCTATGCACTGGATGAATACGAACGCGCCGGCGTGCTCTACCTTGATCGCGCGAACTGGCGCTTCTATGAGATCTTCCTGGGCGAAATCGAAGAGACCACCGATGCCTTCCGTGATGTCTCCCCCGAAGAATGGCAAGAGTTGACCCGCTACATGCCCACGCTCTACAACGGGTGGCTGAAGGAACGGGTGGCCACCCATCCAGCGCGCTTTGCACGGCGCGTGGAGATGTGGGTGCAACGCTTTCTCAAACGGCTGGCCCATCTACTGGAAGACGTTGTGGTAGAACGTGACATTCGTCGATTGGTGCTCATCGGGCCGGCTGAGGACACCCACTTTTTTGAGCAGTACCTTTCGCGCAGCCTTCGCTCGCGCGTCGTGGCCCATGTGAGCGACATCCCCTATCCTGTTCCTTCTGCTGCCCAGGTGTTGGAAAAGGTCTCTCCGATTCTGGAAGCCGCGGAGCGTGCCCATGAGCAGGCCTTGCTCGATATGGTGCAAGAACGCGCCGGCATATGGGGGCTGGATCCCGCGCTGGAAGCCCTTCAAAGCGGACGACTGGCCACTATTATCGTGCCGTGGCGCATCGAGGCACAGGTATGGCGCTGTCCCGAGGGTTGGATAGCCAGCACGCCAGAAATGGCGCGCGTTTTTTGCCCAGAAGGCGAGATTCAACAGGTGGCCTTGCGGGATGTCATCGTCGAACTGGCCGCTGACTTCGGCGCCCGCCTGGAGTTTGTGCGCGGCGAGGCGGAACAACGCCTGCTTACGCAATACGGTGGGCTGGCCGGTCTGCCGCGCTGGTGAGCCCTTCCCCGGAAGACGAGCATCGGTTGCTCAACTGATCTCACAAGAACTATAAATCGTGCCCGATAGGCACCACCGCCGGGTATCCCTTAGCGGGGACGCACCTTTCCCATCCACCACAACTATCTATTTCTATTCGCACCACGATCATCCGGGAGTGGCCATGTGCCACTTGTACGGGTGACCAGCCACTTGCTCCGACCCGCGTGGCGCAGTTGAATCGGTGTCCCCGGCTTGCAGCAGTGTGAGGACACGACTCCACCCAACCTATGCAGATTGTCGTACTCCGGTGAGGTGTGCATGCCATTCGGATGGGCCCTGGGAACGTTGTGGGGATACCTTCCGTCCGCACAGGCAGACGGAAGGCCAAGGGCTCACGGGCGACGATTGTTCTAGCTCGCCTCTGCTTTAGCTTGCTTCCAACTAAATCCCATCACGCAATCGCCGTCGCCGGGCTCATGAGCCCCTGTCGGCCCTCTTTCTCCTGGCGGCGTGCATATAGAGCGGCATGTATCCGCGTTCCAGCACTTTGTCCCAGGTATAACGTTCATAAATGGTGCGAATGGCCTGTTGGATGATGCGCAAGTGTTGTTCCGGTTGCTCGCGCATCACGGTGATGGCGCGTCGCAAGGTGGCTGCCAGGGCTTCCGCTGTATGCGGGTAATACCCATATCCGGTGACGCCGTCCTGGACTTTCACCAACCCTCCTACCAGGTGGACGACCGGCACCGTGCCCATCAGCTGGGCCATATAGTCCGTCAGCCCACAGGGCTCGAAGGCAGCCGGGTTGACAAAAAAGTCTCCGGCGGCGTAGACGCGGCGTGCCACCGCCGGCCCATGGCCGATGATCACCGCGATGCGTCCGCGAAACGGATCTGCACGGGTCAGTTGGATCAGCGCCTCTTGATAGGTTGGGTCGCCGGCACCGAGCACGAGAAACAGGATGTCTGGATCCGGTGGTTGACCGGGCGCCCCCTCGAGCAGCAGGCGCACCGCCTCGATGAAACGGTCGACACCCTTCTGCGCCGTCAAGCGGCTGACCATGGTGACCAAGGGGCGACCCGGCGCGTCCTCCAGGTAACCGTTAATTTGTAAGCTGTCCGAACGTCCGCTGTTGATCTCGGCGATCAAGGCACGTCGACAAATTGCCTTGCCCGCCATGTCACCTGTCAACGGGTTATAGCCGGCCGCGATTCCCATCTCCTGGGGACGGGTGGGATCGTACTCCGAAGGATCGATCCCGTTGGTGACTCCGAACAGCTGGATGCCACGGGCACGAAAAGCAGCGCCGATGCCCACTGTTTGCTCATCATCGGGTGGTGCTTCCATCACTTCCCGGGCATAATTCTCACTCACCGTGTTGACGAAGTCCGCATACATGCCACCGACGAGAAATGGATACACCCCTTCGCGATGCACGCCGTGCCGAATCACTTCTTCGGGCAGCTCAGTCATCACTTGGGCAAGCGCGAGATCGTAAACCTCTTGGTGATAACCCGGCCCAGCGTTGTGGATGGTGATGCCGGCGCCGACGTCGGCAAAGTACTTGGCATAACGGGGCACCCGGCGCATCATCGCTGGAACGAACGCTGCATGGGCATCTTGACAATGGATCAAGTCCGGATGCGCACCCAGAGCCTGGATCAGCTCCAACGTGGCCTTTTGCAGCACGACGTTCATCTCGAAGAAATCATAGTATCCACAGCCGGTTATCTCAGGCCGCCCGATGCGCTGGGCTTCGCGAGCCGTGTAGGTATAAATGCCCTCTTTTTCCGCATAACAGGGTGCATCGATGAGATATATCGGAACACCCACAGCTTCCGTATAGAGCACACGCGCGTGGGTTGTATGCTGCCGGTCTGGGTAGTCGGTGGGAAAGGTGAGCGCAATGCCAGTATCCGACAGGGTGCTATCATCCACTATACCATACCGCGGCATGACCAATCTCGCCCGCATGCCACGGCGGGCAATGGCGGCCAGGAGCTGACGGGTGACGTCCTTGACACCCCCGACGCCGGCAATCTCTTCCATCTCACGGCTCACCATCCAGATTTCAAGATCTGCTTCCATAATTCCTCTTTCCCTCTCAAAATCCGCAGCTTGTACAAGCCAAATGTTGCACTATTCCCAGGCGCTCACTTGATTGAGGCGGGCGATGTCTTCCTCGCTCAGGCGTATCGAAAGTGCGCCCAGGAGTTCATGAAGCTGCTGCGGCGTATTGGCGCCCACGATCGGTGCGGTGACCACTGGATTATGGAGCAACCAGGCCAGTGCCACTTGGGCCATTGTCGCGCCGGATGCCTGCGCCACCTGTCGCAACACATCCAGTACAACGAAGTTGCGCTCGGTCATATAGCGTCGCACGCTCTCACTGACAGTCCCTCTCGTTCCGTGTGGCGGAGGTTCGTCGCGACGATACTTACCGGTCAGAAAGCCCCCTGCGAGCGGGCTGTAGGGTAAGACCCCCAGCCCTTGATCGCGGCAGAGAGGCATCAGCTCGCGCTCAAACTCGGCGCGGTGCACCAGATTGTAATGGGGCTGGATCGATGCATACGCGGCTAGTCCCAATCGATCGCTGATCCACAGCGCCTTGGTAAGCAGCCAGGCCGGGTGGTTGGAGGCACCGATATAACGCACCTTGCCCTGGTGGACCAAATCGTCCAGGGCACGCAGGGTTTCTTCCAAGGGGGTATCTTCATCTGGCCAATGGGTCTGATAGAGGTCGATGTAGTCGGTGTTTAGGCGGCGCAGGCTATCCTCGACGGCTTTCATAATGTGCTGCCGGCTGAGACCTTCGCCGTTGGGCCCTTCCCACATACGCCCGCGCACTTTGGTGGCGATGACCAGCTGATGGCGTGGGATGTTGCGCTGCCTCATCCATTCGCCGATCCAGGTCTCGGCTACTCCGCCCGGATTGCCCTCGGCCCAAAATGAATAGATATCGGCCGTGTCGATCAAATTACCGCCGGCCTCCACGAATGCGTCCAACACAGCGAATGAATCAGCCCGACTGCTGGTCCAGCCCATGGTCATCGTCCCCAGACATAAGGCCGAGACCTTCAGTCCGGTACGTCCCAGTCTGCGATATTCCATCTGTTCTCCTCCCTCGTCTCCCGCTTCTCCCGTTGTTATGGGGCCGCTACGAAGTGTAAAGCGAGCTGATAGAAGACCGCACTTATCAGCGCCGTACCTGGAATGGTTAACAACCAGGCGGTCACCACCTCCTCTGCAATATTCCAACGCACTTTGTTCATCCGTTCCGCCGAGCCTGCCCCCAAAATGGCGGCGCTCACCACATGCGTGGAGCTCACTGGTCCTCCCCACAGCGCGGCTGCAGCGATCACGCTTGCTGAGGCCAGCTGCGCACTGAAGCCGTGGATGGGACGAATGCGATAGAAGCGCGCTCCCATTGTTTTGATCAGACGCCATCCTCCCACGCCCATCCCGCTGGCCATCACTATGGCCGATAGAGCTATCACCCAGGGCGGGACAATGAATTGCGGTTGCACCCCACAGATGATCAAGCTCAAGGCCATAACGCCCATCGTTCTCTGAGCGCTATTCGAGCCGTGGCTGAGCGCCAGTGCCAAGGTGGTGGGGATTTGGGCAACTCGTAGCACATTATTGACGCGCGGAGTGGCGTGACGACATAGCCAAAACGCCAGACGGGTGAACAGATATCCCCCTAGCAGTCCCAGAACAGGTGAAAACAACAACGCGAGCAATACCTTTCTCAGCCCGTTCGGGTTAATCGCCGAGATGCCTGCCTGCATACTCAGCGCCCCGACCAAGCCGCCCACGAGGGCATGCGACGCACTGCTGGGGATACCTCTCCACCACGTGAACAGGCTCCACGTGACGGCGCTCAGCAGAGCCGCAAAGAGGGTGGGCACCGTATACCAGCGCGGATGGGCCAAGTCCCGACCGATGGTCTCAGCCACCGCCGTTCCCAGCGCGAATGCGCCCCAGAAGCCGACCAGCGCGACGAGCCCGAGCGCGACACGACCCGAGAGAGCACGCGACGAGATAACGGTGGCTACCAGCT
>JANXAX010000082.1 GCA_025062175.1 Anaerolineae bacterium
CCCCCGGCGAGGACATCGACAATGATCTCGCGCCCAGCTCCTTGATAGGCGACCACGATCGATTGTGCCCCGGCTGGCACCCCGTAAATCTCAAAAGTGCCATCTGGGTTACTTTTGGCCTCGATGTTCGTATGGAGCACAAAAATTTCCGCGACGAGCGGTCGATTGGACTCATCGACGACCTTACCCATGACAGTCCCAGTGCCGGCCAATATCGCTGCCGCCGTGCTGCGTGCGAAGGTGATCACCGCGAGCGCTACCGTCGCAATAGCGAGCACGGTGATGAGCACCCAGAGCCATCTGCGGCGTGTCGAGCTATCCGGCGGGGGTGCAGATGGCAATCCTTGTTCGTAGGCTTTTAACGAAGGCGATTGCTCGTAGGCCATCTAGGACTCCTTTCTCAGGGCAATGGATCAACCGAGAGATCATCGAAACACACCTGTGTGGCATCCCAGGTGCGGAATCCGACACCCCCATGGGTATAGGTGCTGTCGCTTCCGGTCAACACCCGCTGACCATCTACATAAGCGGTGAACGTGTTGCCGTTCACCTCAATCCGGATCTGCCGCGCGACGTTGTGCCAGTTGTAGCCGGGTGCGCTTGTGCGGGCAAACGGTGCAAGCTCGTTCCCGCGTACCCATTTGCGGAACAAAAACGCACCGGACGAGTAGCCAGGGTCATATTGGAAAGTGTACCCATCAACTCGGTCGAAGTTCGTGGCACGGAAATAGATGCCATACCCATTGCCCTGCCGCAGCAGGGCCATGCGCACGTTAATCACGTAATTTCTCGCCGAGAGAGGCACAAAGATGCGCCCTTCTCGGCCTCCACCACACAACTGGCCATTTTCATTACGCCAGTTGCCGTTGACGATCGTCCACGCCCTCAGATTAGAAAAGTCATCCACAAAGTAATGCGCACATGATACCGGGTTGCTGGCCAAACTCTTTGCCATTGCGCAGTAAACATCTCGGGCGCTCACCCCCATAGCGGCAAGCGAGAGAATCACCACCGCGCCCACAAGCCCGAAGATGAGCATATATTCGACGAAAGCTTGAGCTGTGACGGTTGGTCTCCTGGACATGGCGTGTCGTCTTTCTCCTAAAGTAATAGCAAAAGACCCCGAAGACATCGGATCTTCGGGGTCTTAAGGATACATGCTCGCCTAATCATATACGTGACAGGACCGGGCAGCTGGCTGCCACTTCATCCTTCAACAGACCATCTTCTCCCATCCGGACTTTACCGTCGGCTCCGGCCTCACACCGGATCCACCTCTACGCCGTGCTGTGGCACAGCGCAGAGGGTCGCGGGCTTGGCAGCGGATGCGTCTGCCTTACCGCCGATCGGGAATTGTCGCATCTCCCTTAAAATAAATGGGAGACACAACTCACCCTGCCCCGAAGATCGTCTTGTTCTTTATTCAGTTTTTCTGTTTTACCCATTATAACACACCACCCGTATTGTGTCAAAGAGCTGTAACCACTCACGTAGAATGTTACTAGCCACCTACGCTTTTGTCGGGAAAAGTTGATCAGCACGGGCTTCCCAATACAATTAGGGTGGACAATTCCTTCTATCGGGAGGGGGACGCAACGTCAACTTCATCAATTGTGGGACACCCGTCAAAGGGAATTACGAAGCTTAGGCCTGGCCGACGCATCGCCCTAATCTGGGCGTTCGTTTGGTTGTGCTGGTCGGCGCCTATCTGAGCCGTTCGATGTGCTTTAGGCCCATCCGCCGACAAGATGCCAGGCCGGGCCACACGGACGCACGTGATGCGGCAGCTGAGCCGGCAAGTGGCCAGTCCGGCCACTTGCGTGCGCGATGGGTGTGGCATGCATCGCGCATAGGTGGTTAGCGGTGCAGTCATCGCATGAGAGGGGTTCGGCCCGAAGAGCAGATACTTGGCGCTTATACACGTCGACCAGGCCAAAACGTCTGGCTATGGTTACCTGACATGCGCCCATCGCCACCCGACTAATCTGCTGGCATATTGGCAATCCGGCGAGAAGGTGCCCGGGTGTCTGGCCACCAATCGCCCTGACTCACGGGAGGGCCCTGGCCTATCACCGACGCCGGATGGCGATCGAGGAAATGTCCGGCGACTTTAAGCTACCCGTTTGGGTCTAATGGTTCCCTGCCTTTTTCAGCAAACTGCCAAGTGGCTGGAAAAATCCTACCCCGCTGTGGTAGCATTCTGCCTTCTGTTGGCGTTCGCGCTGCGCATCTACGCCCTGGCAGCCGAGTCGCTCTGGGAGGATGAGATTTTCACTGCGTTGCAGGCGAGTTTGCCATTTGCCGCGATGTTGCGTCAGACGGCGAGCGATATCCACCCGCCCGGTTATTATTTCTTGGTCGGCGCGATAGCACGCTTGCTTGATTGGACGGTTGCGCCGCCATCCGCGACCACGGACTGGCTGTGGCGGATGCCCTCGGCTTTTGCCGGTGTGCTAGCGGTGGCGCTCACCTGGCGTTTAGCACGTGAATGGTTGAGTTGGGAGATCGGGTTGGTAGCAGCGCTTCTGTTGACCGTCGGCCCGGTGGCGGTACATTACAGCCGTGAGGCACGTATGCACGCACTTTTTTTGTTGTTTGGAGTGCTGAGCACGTGGACGCTCACCCGCGCGCTGCGTGCACACCGACGTGGATGGTGGCTGGCCTACGCCCTGGCGACAGCAGCCGGAATGTACACACTCTATATGGGGCTGGCCTTGCCACTGGTGCATGGGTTCTGGCTGCTTGCGTATCTTTGGGCACGCGCGAGGTATGTGGCAGCCCGTCCAGTCGTGATCAACTTCGCCTTCAGCATGGTGCTGGCGGTCGCACTTTATCTTCCCTGGTGGCCAGTGGTGTGGCAGATAATCCGTCTGCGCCTCGCTGGTCCTGCTGGACTGTCAGCCTCCGGGGATGTTATGTCACTGCCCGACTTCTTAGGACAAGCGATTGGTGCGTTAGGGCCGGGCAGGGATGCCACGCCATGGCTCTGGTTTGCCTTGTGGCTTATCGGGCTGCTGTCTATAGTGTCCGGCACGCCAGGTGACCGGAATGCATACCGATGGCATCTAGCCGTGCTGGGTGGTCTTGGGCTGGTATTACCGCTGATAATCGCAGCCCTTTCGGGTGATCCGCGCATCCGACACGCGCGCTATGCGTTTCTGTTGCCCCTCTATCTCATCTTCGTAGCGCGGGGGATCGAGGGATTCGGACAGTTCATGGCTCGGATCCAAAAGGGATTAGCGCGTGTTCTCTTTGGTGGTGCGGCCGCTGGGTTGATCCTGCTCAGCGTGTTTCACTTGCGTGAGGTCTATCGACCTGTGCGCACTGCCTGGCGCGAGGCGGCTACTTATCTGACAGCACAAACACGTCCGGGGGATGTAATTATCACCGATGCGCTGTTCGACACGGGGCGCTATCTGGGCTATTATTATCGCGGGCCGGCTGAGCTCACTACCCCGGCTGTGTTGGTGGCAACCTTGCCCGGACGGGTGGAAGGAATGCGCGTCAGCGGCGGGCGTGTGTGGGCAGTGACTCGCTTTCGACCACACCCTCTGCCAGCGGTGCGTCTGGTTGAGTTCCCTGGTCTGGTGATCTCCGAACCTGTGCTGCCTGTTTATGAGGTCAACGTGTTGCAAGAGGCAGTGATCGAGCTGATGCGCCAGGCGGTGATAGCAGCACCGGAGTGGTCCGCACAGATGATGCGCCATGGGTTTATGCAACCCGACGCGCGCGTGACCCGGGCGGCCGCCTATCTTTTCCTGGGGGATGTCTTGCGCACTGCTGGGCGGCTACCTGAAGCGATCGACGCCTATCAGGCGGTGGTGGCGGATGACCCCGCTGCGCCAGGGGGCTATGTGGCGTTAGCCGAAGCATATGCGGCGGCGGGGCGCTTCGAGGAAGCGGTGTCGGCTTATCGCGAAGCGGTGGCACGCCAGCCACGTTGGCAAGGGGCACGTGCTGAGGCGGCAGAGGCCTTGGCCCGTGCGGGAGAGTGGGCTGCTGCCGCTGCCGCCTATCGGGCACTCATCACCCCATGATCGTATCGACAACGGATGAAAAACGCGTGGCAGAGACATAGAAAAAGGGTCTTCAACGGGCTGCGCATCTTGGTCAGCATCGTGCTAATTGTGCTTATCGTGCGCAGTGTGGACTTGGCAACCCTTTGGAATGTGTTACAAAGCGCTGATCCCTGGTATTTGACGGCCGCCCTGGTCGTCTCGATGCTGGGCGTGGCAGTGCGCGCCGTGCGCTGGCAGATCCTGTTGCGCGACCAAGCAGTCCCAGCTTCGCTGGGAGAGTTGACCGTTTTGTGGTTTATCAGCTTCCTTTTCACCAATCTGCTTCCCAGCGGTATCGGCGGCGACGCCATCAAAGCCTATGAGCTTTCGCGCAGCACTGGCCAGAGTGCCCAGGTGGTCAGCACAGTGCTGGTAGACCGCTTTATGGGTCTTTTTGCCTTGCAGGTCATCGCGCTGGTGGCATTGTTCTTTAGTTGGTGGCTGATCCCAGCACAAATTGCCATCTTTACCGTGGTCATCTTCGGCATCAGCTTGCTGGTCGCCTGGCTTATCTCCGCGAAGCCGTTGTGGGATGGGCTGGCCAGGCGCCTGCCGCTCTTTGCCCGTCTGTTGGCGGTGCGTCCGGTGCATGCCCTGGTTAGCTCACTGCAGAGCTACAGCTCCGGGGCGCTGGTGCGCGCCTTTGGGGTGGGAGTGAGCTTCAACATCTTGCTCATTGCGATGAATGTACTCCTCGGTTATGCATTGCGCATCGACCTGCCGCTGGCCTACTATTTGATTTTCGTGCCGATCACCTCGGTGGTGCTCATCGTGCCTATCTCCTTCGCCGGGTTGGGAGTGCGTGAAGGAGCATATGTGTATCTGTTCACCCAAGCCGGCACGGCACAGGCCGTGGCGTTGTCGCTCTCTCTGTTGGTGTATGTCATCGGCACCGTAGCGCCTGGGGTCGTCGGCGGCGTGGCATATCTGCTGCGCAGCGCCAACAGCTATCGCGTGGTTGAGGAAAGCTGATGTCTCCCAGGCTTACCTCTCGAATTGCGCTGCTCTGCGCCATCGTGCTGGCTAACGGGGTGATCCTGGCCGGCGCCCATGAGGTCTTGCGGTTGCTGGCCGGCATGGCGTTGCTTTTCGTGCTCCCCGGGCTGGCGTGGTTGTGGGGTCTCAATTGGCTGGGCAGTCAAGATGGCGTCGAGCGCCTGGTGCTGTTGGGCGGGCTCTCCTGTGCTCTTGCCTCGACCGCTCTGCTGGCGGCGGTCTACTGGCCTCAGCCACTCGATCTCATCCAGGTGCTTGTCGCGTTGGACGCCATCACGCTAGGAGGTCTGGTGTTCGCCACGTTGAGGCGGGACGCTACGCCCGCGAAATGGCACTGGCCGCGTGGTGCGACGTTGGCCAGTTTGCTGGCCATTCTGATCGTGGCAGTCTACCTGCGCTGGAGCACGTTGGGTTACGCCGAATTTCACGAGGATGAGCTCGAGAACATGGTGCTGGCCGTGCGCGCGATGAAGGGAGAAGAATATGCCCCCTTCCTGGACAGCAAGGGGCCTGTCCACTGGCTGATCCCAGCGGCAGTGTGGCTGACACTTGGCTGGATTAACGAGGGACTGGCGCGCGCCCCCTTTGCCCTCTGCAGCACTCTGACCGTGCTGGCTGTCTTCGCGCTGGGGCGACGCATGGCCGGCGCTGGGGTGGGCCTGGTTGGCGCTGCGTTGGTGGCGGTCAACGGCCTGCTGGTCGCCTATGCGCGCCATGTGGAGAATCCCAGCATCATCGTGCTATGGGCCGTGCTGACGGCATGGTGTGCATGGCGTTTCTACGAACGGCGCGATACACCTGACCGCAATGTGGATATCTGGCTGGTCGTCGGATGGGGATTGCTCGGCATCGGGCTGGTCGCGCATCCGAACATGATCCTCTATGTCCTCTCCTTCGTCGGGATGATAGGGTTGATACTCTGGCAACACCGGTCGCTGTGGCGACGCGTCCGTGTAGCGATGCTGATCGGTGTGGGTTTATTCCTGATGCTGGCGGCGGCTTTCTATGTGCCCTTTGTCCTTGATCCCTATTTCCCACGCGCGGTGGAATACTACTCCACGGAGCGCATTGGCACCGCTCTGCTGTACAACCGGGCAGCTGATTTGCTGGAGCTCGAAGGCGAATATAGCTCGCGTTTCTATCCCCCATGGGTGGTGCTCTTCTCCGCTGTGGCGCTCTTTGGCACATTGCGTCGCGTGGGACGCTTTGGAGCGTGGCTGGCGATCGTCACCGGAGTGGGCATTGTGACTACGTTGCTCCGGCCGGCGTTGTGGGAATGGGGGGCACTTAATATGGCGCTGTTGCCCTACGCGCTGCTCATCGGTGCGATAGCTCTATCAAATCGGGTTGCCTTCGCCATCAGAAGCCTGACCCTTTGGTTCGGCGTGCCGTATCTAGCGCTCGCCTTCCTTGCACGCGATGCCGCCACCCACATCCGCAATGTGCATCCCTTCTGGATGTTGTTGGCTGGATGGGGTTTCCTGGCGGTGTGGACGTGGCTGCGGGGTCGTTGGGGGCAGGTGACGCGCTGGGCGCTGGTTGTGCTCTTCGGGATCTGCGCTGGGGCCATCTTGTTCTATGAGCATCTGCAGTACCTGGGCACAGTGGCGGATTATTGGCGTGCCGAGGCGGACGTGCGCTATGCAGATGTCTCGCTTTATCGTTTGGTCTATGGCAAGCTGCCGCGTCCGCGCAAGCTGGTCAGCAATCCGCGGCTGAGCGGCTGGAAAGTGGTCGGTGTGCTCTATGCCCGGGGAGAGCTGCGCGGTGACTTCCGTACCATCAAGGAATCCTTCGCTGTGCCTATTTGGTACACGTTTCAGACGCCGCGCTCATGTTTCGAGGACCCGCAGAATTATTTCGTGGCGATGGGAGCGCGCGGCCTGCCGGTTGAAATCGACCGTCTGCCCGCGCAAGGCTATCGCTTGACGCGCATCGTGCTGGTGGACAACCAGCCGCGGCTCTTTATGTGGGAACGCAATGCCCCTGCGTCCGTTGCTCCGGTGGTATATCAGCTGGACGATTATCGGGCGCTCTACGATCGCCTAGCTACGCCGACGCGCTATACGCAAGAGTCGCAGGGGGAACACCCGGTGTATATCATCTGGGGGGAACGGTTGTTGCTGCGCGGATATGACATCAGCACGACACATCTCAGGCCGGGCGAGCATCTGGAGCTTGCTTTGTACTGGCAGGCACTTGCGCCGATGCATGCGCGCTACCGTGCCTTTGTCCATGTGGAAAGCGAGCGCATTTGGGGGCAGCACGATGATGACCCGGTGTGCCGGTTACGCACCGACGAGTGGCGCCCGCAGCAGGCTGGCGTCGGCCAGTTTCGCGTGTCGCTCGATCCCAACACTCCACCCGGACGCTATCCGGTCCTGGTGGGCATCTACGACCCAGAGACCGGTGCGCGGTTAGAAGCGAGGGATGGACAAGGCCGCCCACTTGGTTCCGCCTTCGAATTGACCACCATTGTTGTGGAGTAAGGAGAGAATGAACACATCTTCTACACCCGAACTATCGGTCGTCCTTCCGGTGTATAACGAGGCCGAGAACATTCCGCATCTCTTTGCCGAGCTAATTCCCACGCTGGAGTCCATCGGACGTAGTTTTGAGATCATTGCGGTGGACGATGGCAGCCGTGACGACAGCTTTGCTCGCTTGGCCGAGATCCACCAACGTGATCCGCGCGTGCGCGTCGTGCGGCTGCGCCGTAACTTCGGCCAGACCGCCGCATTTGCGGCCGGGTTTGACCGAGCGCGCGGGGATGTGGTGATCACGATGGACGCCGACTTGCAAAATCCGCCCAGTGATATTCCGCGCCTGTTGGCCAAGATGGAGGAAGGCTATGACGTGGTGAGTGGCTGGCGCGTCAACCGATGGAAAGAGGGGCTGGGCACTTTCTTCACGCGACGCATCCCGTCCACCATCGCCAACTGGGCGATCTCTACGGTGACGGGAGTTTATCTGCATGATTATGGCTGCTCGCTCAAAGCGTACTGCCGCGATGTAGCGCGCGAGATCCGCCTCTATGGCGATATGCACCGCTTTGTCCCGGCCATCGCCAGCTATTACGGCGTGAGCATTGCTGAGGTGCCGGTGGACTATCGCGCCCGGCGCTACGGCAGAAGCAAGTATGGCATCGGGCGCACCATCCGAGTGATACTCGATCTGCTCACTGTACGCTTTCTGCTGAGTTACTCCACACGCCCGATTCAGATTTTCGGATTGATGGGATTGATCGCCATCATATTGGGGACGGCGATCGGTCTATACTTGACCGCGCTCAAGTTTCTCTATGGCGTGTCGCTGACGGAGCGACCATTGCTCCTGCTCGCGATTATGTTGTTCACTGTGGGGGTGCAACTGGTGCTGATGGGATTGCTGGCCGAGCTGGTGGTGCGCACCTACTTTGAGAGTCAGAACAAGCCGATTTACGCCGTGCGAGAGGAGTTGGGATGACAGGTTGGGTTCAGCCCGAACCACATACATAGGAGCGACCAGCTGGTCTTCCGTACAAGTGGCGGAGATTTTACCACAGATTAGCGCAGAGACCCCAGAGAACGGATTTATGAAAAAGCCCCGTGACTCTGAGGTGAGTCAGATCGGCAATTCGTGATCCCAAATTTGCAACACCCAGATACTGCTCTCTGAGGGTCGCTCGG
>JANXAX010000083.1 GCA_025062175.1 Anaerolineae bacterium
CGGATAACTTGAGCACAGCGACGGAGACAGCCAGCACGACGTTCCGTGAGCTCCAGCCCGCCACAAGTGACCTACGCGCTGCGATCAGCATGCTCTCGGAGCAGACACACCGCCTGAGTGAGTTGATCGGCAGCCCGGATCAAATGGGGGCGCGCGCGTTGCTCTACCGTGGTCGGCCGACTTATGCGACCTCGGCGCCGCGTTCACGCTTGCTCTTCTTGGGCATCGGCTTGGGCTTCGGCCTGGGTGTCGGTGCTGGAGCCTACATTCTGTTGATGATCGGACTGCTTCCGGTGTTGCGATGACCATCCGTGTGCCCCGTCGTTCCCGCTATCGCGACACCATTGCCCTGGCCGGGTGGCTGTTTGCCGACTTATTGCTCGGGCTGGCAATGTTGTTCTTCGTCTTCAACACGGTGGGGGTGCGTCCAACCCCCACACCGGGTCCGACGCCAACCCCCTATCCGACTTATACACCAGGCCCGACACCGACCCCTTATCCAACTTACACACCAGGCCCAACCTATACACCCTATCCCACCTATACTCCAGGTCCGACACCGACGCCCTATCCGACCTATACGCCCGGCCCGACGCCCACGCCGTATCCCACCTATACACCAGGGCCAACCTATACACCGGGCCCGACTTACACACCGTACCCGACCTATACACCGGGCCCGACACCGACACCGTATCCAACCTACACGCCGGGTCCCACACCCACACCGTATCCGACCTATACGCCGGGTCCGACGCCGACACCGTACCCAACTTATACGCCGGGGCCATCTCCGACGCCGTATCCGACCTACACGCCGTGGCCGACACCGCGCCCACTGCCGACCTACACGCCATTGCCCCGTACCGGCCTGGACCCGCGCTCCTCGACGATCACCTTGGTGACCGATGCGGATGCCCTGCTCGCACCAGGGGGACCGGAGAAAGCACGTGCAGTCGAGCAACTGCGCGCTCAACTGCGCGAAAGGATTGGGCTCATCGGGTCGCGCAAGGCGGGCATCGTGTTGACCTTCGGTGTCTCGCCAGACCCATTTGAGGGCAACCGTATCGCGCGCGAGGTGAACCGCGTGCTGCTTGAGGCATTCCCAGAGATTTTCGGGACGGCCATCCTGCGCGACTACCATACAATTGACCCGAACCGTGCCAATCGGGGCAATGTGGAACTGGAAATCTACTTCCTGATCGAGACGCCGCGCTGAGTGCTTCCTTGCTCTATGACTCCGAGGACATCACAGACTCCACGGTTGACCAGGATGCGTTATCCCGCTCGCGGCCCATTCTGAGAGGTGAGGAGCCTATCCATGCTCATGCCCACTTTGGACCTGCTGAAGATCGCCTACGGCCGTTTCATCATCGGCGCCTATAACGTACAAAATATGGAGCAGGTGCTCGCCGTCTTTCGCGGCAGCCTGGCGGCACAGGCACCGGTCATCGTCGCCACAGTGCCGTTCGCGCGCGATTATGCAGGTGCACAGATGCTCCAAGCGATGGTGCGCGCCGCCGACGAGATGTATCCTGGAGCGGTTGCCGCCCTGCACCTCGACCACGGCGACGAAGCACATTGTCTCGATGCCATCCGATCGGGTGCGTACCACTCAGTGATGATCGATGCCTCGCACATGCCGTTCGAGGAAAACATCCGCGTCACCCGGCGCATCGTGGAGCGCGCCCACGCAGCTGGCCTGGCGGTAGAGGCGGAATTGGGTGTCGTGACCGGGCAGGAGGCACGTCACAGCGGGGACGCGCATGCAGCCTTGACCGACCCCGACCAAGCGGCCGAGTTCGTCGCGCGCACCGGTTGCGACAGCCTGGCAGTGGCCATCGGCACCAGCCACGGCGCCTATAAGTTCCAAGGAGAACAGCGTCTGCACTTCGACCGGCTAGCCGAGATCCAATCTCGCCTCCCTCAAAACTTTCCGCTAGTGCTCCACGGCGCCTCTTCGGTGCCGGCGGACGATGTAGCGCGAATCAACGCCGCCGGTGGGCGGCTCAACCCGAACGCGCGTGGAGTCGATCCCGCTGACTTCGCGCGTGCATGGCCGTTGGGAGTCGCCAAGATCAACATCCACACCGATGCTCATCTCCTATGGTATCGCGTGCACCGCGAACACTTCCGTGACCACCCCGAAAACTTCGACTTCCGCCATCCGGGTAGCATCTTTATGCAAGCGTTCGAGCAACTGATCGTCACGCGCAGCAAACAGCTGGGCTGCGCTGGCCAGCTTGACGAGGTGCGTGTGCAGCGCTATGCGGCGGCTTGAGACCGAAGTGCTGGTAATTGGGGGTGGTGCTACCGGCACCGGTGTACTGCGCGATCTGGCGATGCGCGGCTTCCGCGCCATCCTGGTGGAGCAAAACGACCTCGCCTATGGCACCACCGGCCGCTACCACGGATTGTTGCACAGCGGCGCGCGCTATGTGGTGCGCGACCCGCAAACAGCCGTCGAATGCATCCAGGAGAATCGCATTCTGCGCCGCATTATGCCCCACTGTATCGAGGACATCGGAGGGTTCTTCGTGGTCACCCCCTGGGATGACGAAGCGTTCGTCCCGCAGTTCTTGGAGGGTTGTCGCAAAGCGGACATTCCAGTCGAGGAAATCTCCACTGCCCAGATGCTGCGTGAGGAACCTCGACTGAACCCACGCATCACGCGTTGTTTCCGCGTGCCAGATGGGGCTGCCGACTCGTTCCGCGCCGCCGAAGCCAACGTGGCCTCTGCCCGAGCTTATGGCGCGCGGGCGTTCACCTACCATCGCGTCGAGCAACTGCTCGTTTCGGCAGGTCGGGTGAGCGGCGCCGTGTGCCGCGACCTTATCCGAGATGAAGAGGTAACCATTTATGCTGACGTGGTGGTTAATGCCGCCGGCGCATGGGCCGGGCGGATCGCTGCGCTGGCAGGTCTGAACGTGCCGATGCGATGCGGCAAAGGCACCATGGTGGCCATCAATCACCGCGTCCTCAACACGGTGGTCAACCGCTGTCGTCCCCCTTCGGACGGCGATATCATCGTGCCGACGCATAGCGTCGCGGTGATCGGCACCACTGATGTGCCGGTTGACGACCCAGATGCCTACCCCATCGAGCCATGGGAAGTGCACCTTATGTTGACAGAGGGGGCTAAGCTGCTGCCCGGTCTGCCCGAGATGCGCATTCTGCGCGCATGGGCGGGCGTGCGTCCGTTGTATGCCGCCGAGCCGATGCAACACGACCGGGGCATCAGCCGCGGGCATGTGCTGCTTGACCACGCTGCACGGGATGGCGTCGCTGGTCTGATCACCATCGTGGGTGGGAAGTGGACCACTTATCGTCTGATGGCGCAGGACACGGTGGACTTGGTGTGCCGCCTGTTGGGCACGCCGCGCGCCTGTCGCACCCATCTGGAAGCGCTGCCAGCGGTGGAGAAGGGGCATCGGACAGTCTATCATATTCTGGGCGCACCGCTGGCTCACGTCGAGGAGCAAAAGGTGCCCGGTGCGCTGGTGTGTGAGTGTGAGCTGGCGACGCGTGACGCCGTGGAACGCGCCATCGCCACAGGGGATGTCACCAACCTGGACGACCTGCGACGCGACGTGCGCCTGGGCATGGGGCCGTGCCAGGGCGGCTTCTGCAGCTACCGCGCCGCTGGCATTATGCACCGGATGCAGGCGCAGCGCGGCGCTCAGAGCATCCAGCTGTGGCACGCCTTCGTCCAGCAGCGCTGGAAGGGCTTGCTTCCTGTGGTGTGTGGTGACCAGTTGCGCCAGATGCGTCTTAATGAGCTGTTGTATCGCACTATCTTCAGCCTCGACCGGGAGCTGCGTTAGACCGCTG
Organism: Anaerolineae bacterium; assembly: GCA_025062175.1. Classification (GTDB taxonomy): domain Bacteria; phylum Chloroflexota; class Anaerolineae; order 4572-78; family NAK82; genus NAK82. The sequence continues at coordinate 3,832 of JANXAX010000083.1, forward strand.
GGGGGTCAAAGTTGTTCCGAAAGACACAGGTTTCACTATGGAAGCTGCTATCCTGGATGTCGTCGTCATTGGGGCTGGTTTAGCCGGGCTGATGGCCGGCTGGCAGGCAGCGCTGAAGGGTTGCCAGGTGCGCGTGGTCGCCAAGGGATGGGGCACGACGCATTGGCATGCCGGTTGCATTGATGTATTGGGCTATTATCCAGCCGATAGTCCAACACCTGTCGAGGTGCCAGCGGAGGCGCTAGCCGAGCTGGTGCGCACAACACCCCGCCATCCCTATGCGCTCATCGGCATACAAGCGCTCGCGCACGCGCTGGAGGCGTTCCAGCAACTCTGCGCGGCGGCGGGCTACCCGCTGCACGGCTCGTTGGAACGCAACTGGCTGCTGCCCACGGCGTTGGGCGGCGTGCGCCCCACGTGCCTGGCGCCGGAGACGATGATCGCTGGCGATCTCCGGCAGCGCGACCCACTGTTGTTGGTAGGCTTCCGTCCCTATCTGGACTTTTATCCGGCGCTTGCAGCCGACAATCTGAAAGTACAGGGGTTTCCGGCGCGTGACGTGACGCTGGACTTGCCCCGGCCAGAACAACGCCGCCTGGTCAACGCCACCACCCTAGCACAACTGTTCGAGCGCGCCGATTTCCGTGCCGAGGTGGCCGAGGCGCTCAAGCCGCACCTAGGCGATGTGGCTCGCGTGGGCTTTCCGGCGGTGCTGGGCGTGCACCACGCCCTGGACGTGCAACGTGACCTGCAGGCGCGTCTGGGGCGTCCCGTTTTCGAGATCCCTGTATTGCCACCTTCAATACCGGGGATGCGGCTGCACCATATTCTGACAAGCGCCATCGAGCGGGCCGGTGGGCGCGTCTTTGAGGGCATGGAGGTCGTTGCCGCAGATGTTCGCGACAAGACAGTGGAAGCAGTCTGGACACAGGCGGCGGCACGGCGTAAATCCCATCGTGCGCGCCACTTTGTGCTGGCAACGGGTGGCATTTTGGGTTCCGGCATCGTTGCCGCGGACATGGAGACATTGCGCGAGGTGGTTTTCAACCTGCCACTGGCCGGCGTACCAGAGCATCGCGACTGGTTCGATGCCGAGTTCCTCTCCCTGCGTGGCCATCCGATCTACCGCGCCGGGGTTGCAGTGAACGCGCGTCTACAACCCCTCGATGCGGCGGACAACGTGCTCTACACCAACCTCTATGTAGCAGGCACGACTTTGGCCTATTGTGACACTCTGTTGGAACGTTCCTTTGAGGGCGTGGCCCTCGGCACAGGATTTGTAGCGGCACAACAATGCACGGCGAAGAGCTAGAATGAGCACAGAGCATTTCCATCCGGCTGAATTGAGTCTGGATTGCTGCATCAAATGTAACATCTGTACCTCGGCGTGCCCGGTGACAGCGGTCAGCGACCTGTTCCCGGGGCCAAAGTATGTCGGACCGCAGGCAGCGCGCTTCCGCGCGCCGGGCCAGCCGAGCCCTGATCACTCAGTGGATTATTGCAGCGGATGTCGCGTCTGTAACATGGTGTGTCCAAGCGGGGTCAAGATCGCCGAGATGAACGCGCGGGCACGAGCGGTGATGGTGCAACAGGGGCGTGTGCCGCTCCGCTTGCGGCTGCGCAACAACCTGCTGGCGCGTTCTGAGTTGTTGGGACGGCTGGGACAACCAGTGGCGCCTTTGGCGAATCTACTGTTACACAACCCCCTGTCGCGCTGGCTGGCTGAGCACACGCTCGGCATCGCGCGTGCGGCACCGCTGCCTTTCTTTGCGCGCGAACGTTTCACCACCTGGTTTCGCCGTCACCCGCAGCCGGAAGGTGCCACACGCCGCGTGGTCTATTTCCACGGTTGCTCGACTGAATACTACGAACCGCGCGTCGGGCGCGCTGCGGTCTATGTGCTCGAGCATAACGGGTGCGAGGTTATCGTCCCACCGCAGAACTGTTGCGGCCTGCCGTTGCTTTCCAACGGCGAGTTCAGTGCTGCGCGGGCCTATCATACTCGCAACGTGCGCCATCTGGTAACCTATGCCCGCCAGGGAATCCCCATCGTGGGCACGTCCACCAGCTGCATCCTTACCCTGAAAGAGGAAGCTCCGGAGCTGCTGGACATGTGGGATGAAGACACTCAGCTGGTGGCGGCCAATACCTACGATTTGCACGAATTTCTGCTTACATTGTGGGAAACGGGCGTCCTGCGCACTGATTTCAAGCCCTTGCCCTGGCGTCTGGTCTACCATCCGCCCTGCCAATATCGCGCCCACCGCTTGGGACGACCGGCGGCGGAGATGATGCGCCTGATCCCCGGCTTGGAGATCATCGAAAGTCACGCTGCGTGCTGTGGCATTGGCGGCACTTATGGCTACAAGCTGGAAAAATACACCATCGCGATGGAAGTGGGCCGTCCGTTGTTCGACTTTATCGCGCAGGTGGGTGGTCCCTTAGTTGTATGCGACAGTGAGACGTGCCGCTGGCAGATCACCCACGGCACTGGCAAGCCGGCGGTGCATCCGGTGGAACTGTTGGCCCTCGCCTACGGCTATCCTGCCGAGGGAGCCCTGGCAGCACTGGCGGAGGCCCAGCGCGTTCAAGTGTCACAAGCCGCCCGTCTTTGATGGTAAGGCCGAGAGGCCACGTCTTGTGTTGGGTCGCACCCCCGAAGTTAATCAGAGAGTAGGGGAAAATGCTGGGGTCTGTTTGTGCCGTTGCAGATCAAGCCCTTCACGTTACGCAACCGGATCGTGCTGTCTCCTATGGCCAGCGACAAGGCGGATGATTCCGGCCAGGTGACTGAGGCGCACCTCCGGCATCACGTGCAACGCGCTGCGGCCGGGAGGGATGGTGATCGTCGAGCATTGCTACGTCCGGCGCGATGGGCGCTACCACTCACGCCAGCTGGGCATTCATGACGACAGTGTGATCCCGGGTCTGGCGCAGCTGGCGCGGGTTGTCAAGACGTGCGACACGGTGGTCGGCGTTCAGCTGGCCCATGTTGGCGGCCGTGCCACCCACGAAAGCATCGGAGGACAGCCGGTGGCGCCCTCAGATGGGGTGATGAGTCCTGGCGGCCGCGAGCCGCTGCGCGCCCTCACACTGCCCAAGCTGGACGCTTTGGAAGAAGCGTATATTGCCGGCGCGCGCCGTGCTGTCGAAGCAGGTTTCGATTGCGTCCAGTTGCACGGTGTGCACAGTTTCCTGCTGTGCGAGTTTCTCTCACCGCTGAAGTAGAATGACAAGGTGTTGGGCGGGCTATCGTTATGGAGATTATCCCAGGTCTCTATCGCATTGTCGACTTTTTGAGCACCGTTTACGTGATCGACACGCAAGAGGGCCTGACGTTGATTGACGCTGGCATCGCCGGAAGTCACAAGCGCATTATGCGAGCGATCGCCCGCCTCGGCTACGACCCAGCGCAGCTGCGTCATATCCTCATTACCCACGCCGACGGCGACCATGTGGGGGGTGTGGTGCCCCTGGTGGCCGCTTCGGGCGCACGCGTATACGCCAGCGCCATCGAAGCACAGGCACTCGCGCGCGGCCAATTCTCACGTCCGTTGCGTCTGCGTGGCCTGCCGCGTCTGCTCTTCTGGCTGGCACGACCGCTGTATCGGGTGACACCTTTCCACGCCGCCGAAGTGGTGCGAGAAGGGGATATCCTGCCCGGCTTGGGTGGCTTGCAAGTGGTTGAGACTCCCGGTCACACCCCGGGGCATCTGTCCTTCTTCGCCCCGGCGAGCGGCATCTTGTTCGCCGGCGACTCGATGGCCTATCACAACGGCAAGCTGCGCCGACCGTTTGCCCTGGTCACCTGGGATGAGCAGCTGGCGCTTGCCTCGCTGCGCAAACAAGCCGCGCTGCAACCACAAATTGTCTGTCTAGGACACGGCCCAGTTGTGTACGACGCCTTCCAAAAGTTCTCCATCCCAGATTGAGCACGCTTCATGGGGAGATAGGGAGACGCGCCAGACACTCCATAAAGTAGATGGCAGTGCGGATACCGCCGAAGAATTGTGCCAGACTCAGCTTCTCGTTGGGAGCGTGAAGGTTATCGTCAGGGAGCCCAAAACCCATCATGACCACTGGCACGCGCAGGATGCGCATGAAATCGGCGACCACCGGCAAGCTGCCGCCCGTGCGCAGGAACACCGGAGCTGCTCCAAATCCCAAGCGATAGGCTTCCACGGCGGCCTGCACTGCTGGTGCATGGCGATCCACCAAGGTGGGATAGGCATACGCGAGCCGACGCACCGCGATGCGCACCGTGGGCGGCGCGATGCGTTGAATGTGTTCCTCGAACAATTCGGCAATCTCCAACGGATCCTGGTCGGGCACCAAGCGCATGCTCAGCTTGATCGTCGCCTCGGCTGGGATAACTGTTTTCTGCCCTTCCGCGACGAATCCGCCGCGGATGCCATGGATCTCCAGCGTGGGGCGTGCGGTGATACGCTCCCACACACTGTAGCCGAGCTCGCCAGGCCACAGCGCTGGTGCACCGATCTCCTCACGCAGAAAGCGTTCCTCGTCGAATGGAAGGCGCTCCAGTTCACGGCGTTCCTCGGCGGAGAGCGGCTGCACACGCTCGTAGAAACCAGGGATAGCCACCCGCCCTTGCACATCGTGCAGCTGGGCAATCATCTCGGCAGCCACTTGAAGCGGATTGTGCACCACGCCGCCGTAAGTGCCCGAATGTAAGTCGTGACGCGGCCCCTGGATGTGCACTTCGCAGTACACCAGTCCGCGCGTCCCGATAGTGATCTTCGGGGTGGTGGCATCCCAAAAACCGTCGTCAGAGATGACCGCCGCATCGCAGCGCAACAGGGCACTGTGTTGTTGGATCACCTCTTCAAGACCAGCGCTGCCACACTCCTCCTGACCCTCGATAAA
>JANXAX010000084.1 GCA_025062175.1 Anaerolineae bacterium
CTCTGCACCGCGCAGCAGGCGCACCAGCGGTCGACAGGCCGGCGCCAAGAGGCCCATCCAGCCGGCGGTGAACATCTGATAGGGCAGCCACGGCCCGACGCCGCCGGAGATCAGCGCGGAGACGAGCAGCGTCAGCGCGCCCATCAGGAAACCGAAGCGCCCGCCCAGCACATAACCCGTCGTCACGATCAGGAAGAAGATCGGGCTGAAGCCGCCCGGGCCGGGCACAGCAACCTCGATGAAGCGTAACAGCGCGTTGATGGACACCAGCACCCCCAGCAGGGCGATCAGCTTGGCACTGCCCGCCTGGGCCTGCGCCTCCACCAGCAGCGCGCCGAAACAGATGCCGATCAAAACGGTCAGCAACAGCGGCGCATCGGTGGCGTGGGAGGATCCCATCGCGGCATCTTTAGGCAGCGTGGGCAGGAAGAAGGGGTAGAAAAAGGCGATCAACCCGATCGCGGCGCTGGCCAGATAGGTCACCCCACTGAGTATCCGCGTGCCCATCATTTTCGCCGCCTTGTCTCGTGCCGCGTGGACACATCCCGGCGCACAAGGCTGGTCCCCGGTCTTCGAGACGCTGTCTGACGCCACACCTGCCAGATCAGCACCAGCGCGGCCAATCCGCCGACAATCGAGAGGACGCCGAGCAACACCAACCATTCCATCGAGGAACCCGTTATGCCAGGTAAGGATTGTGTACGCCCCAACACTTGAGGTGTGACACGCAGCAGCATCGGTGTGGAGCGCACTGCGGCTAAGAGGGCGGGTGTCCAGGTAGACGTGGGCGTACGGGTCAGTGTCGGTGTGATGGTAGGCAGCCGACTGATGGGCGGTGGAGCCGCATAGACCTGCATAGGGGACGGTCTCGGTGACAGAACAGCCTCGGCAAGCCGGGGCGTCGGCGTCGCCGTCGGTGGCAAGGGTGTGTCGGTCGGCGCGGGAGTGGGCGCAGGCCGCGGGGTCTCCGTCGGCGTCGGTGTGGCGGTGGGCGACGGCGTCGGTGTCGCCGGAATCACCTCGATGGTCAGCTTTTTCTTAACCTCGCCATGTTTGTTGCGCGCCAGGAGCACATATTCGGTGGTCGTCTGCGGCGCCACCACCATGCTATACGGCGCAACCACCCCTTGTTCCTGATCGCCCACGCGCAGATACGCTTCTTTAGCGCCGTGCAGATCCCAACTGAGCGTGACGCTCTCGCCGGCGAAGATGGTGGTGCGGTCGGCAGTGAAGTAATCGATCACCGGGAGCTTCTTCTTGGACAGGGTCGGTTCGGCTGATGTCGCTTCGCCCTGGGATGGGTTGGGCTCAGCTGGCGGCGCGGCAGGGGGTTGCGCCCCACAGATATCCTCGAAGCGCACCGATGGTGGCTTTTGAGCTGTGATACCGAATTCGCCTTCTCCCCACACCCAACCTTCCACGTCCCCATGGCGCACATAGTGGTTCGAAGCACCCAGCGACGAGTATTGCCACTCCCCGTTCACCAGGTGCCAGTAAGACCAGTAGATACACGGCGTCCCCTGACATTTGCAGAAACAGCTCTCGGCTGGATAGTTGCAGCCGCGGTTGTCAATGCTGCAGATGGCGACCCCCATCGAGGAACTGACCATGGGGATGAGCGCCAGGCCGGAGCGTTCCAGCACGTCGTAGCCCGAAATTTGCTCCTCGGAAAACTCGATACATTTTGTGATCACTTTGCCGTCGTGCGCCACTATCAGACCGACGCGGTGGGGGGATTGGGCGCCAGTCGGTGCGACGCCTGGCAGCGCCAGCGTCACAACCAGGGAGGCCAATCCCCACAGGATCCATCGCTTCGTCATTACGACGAAGTGGTGGCCGCGCAATGTGCTGTGCCGCGTCACCCCACATTCACCTCCTGGCGATTCCCGACCGTTCTCAGACTTTGCCCCGCGTCCATGCTCTGTTTAGCGTCTAGCGATCACCGGCAGAAACGCCGCGCCCGGGCATCTCTCCAGGGTGGCCTGGGCAAAGGGGAAAGGGCGATACAGCAGCGCCGGGATGGCCTGTTGCGTCGCCAGCTGGTTGGCGCCTTGATTCTTCTGCCATTCGAACGCGCCGTTTGCCAGTTGCATGCCCACCAAATAACTCAGGGGATGGTTGTCCCCTTCCTTCCAGCGCCCCTTGGTGGGATCCTCGCCCGCTGCCACGAGCGCCTGTACCACATACGCGGTCGAGTTGGTGTCGCTGTCTGTGCCCCACGGAGATTGTGGGTCGTACGGGAAGCCACCGTCGGTTTTCTGGGCATTGTCCAGGTAATTCAAACCGCTCACCACCGCGGTGGAAGTCACCGGCTCGCCGGCAGCGATGAGCGCCTGGATGGCCAGTGCGGTGGCATTGGTGTCGCTGGTGTTGCTCCAGGTGCCGAAGGCCCAGCCGCCGTCCGGCTTCTGCGCATTCTTGAGTGCCTGTACCGCTGTATAGGGCACCGTCTGACTCAGCGCACGCAGGCCAATCATCGCCCAGGCGTGGTAGCCATCGTTGGGGTTGAACCGGCCCGTGGTGGCATCGTAGTAGGACATGATGTCGCGCATAGTGACGGGTCGGCAACCGCGTACCGCGGCCAGTGCGGTAGACGCCTTGCCGGCCCCACCGCCGTGCTGTTGGGAGAGCGTCGCGGCAGCGCCAATGCCGGCGGCGAGCAACGAGGGTTTGTCCGCACCGCGCCGCCATGCAGCAGGATCATAGTGGTTGGCCGTCACGGCATACAATGCCTCTATCGTATCGTTGGGCGTGCCGTAACCCCCTGTGTTCGCATCCTGCCGCCCGCGCAGCCATTCCAGCCCCCGATACACTGCCACTGCGCCCGGCCCGTAAGGCGGTTCCGGCGCGGGCCACTGATCCGTCCACACATAGCCGTCGATGTGCCCGTCCTGAGTGATCACACTATCGCCCACACCGACCATGTAAGACGTCCACTGTGTCCCGTCCCAGTACCATGTGCTCCAGAAGAAAGTGCCGTTGTCACAATTGTCGCCCGTGCTGTTGACCCGGCCCACGCCGGCGATGCTACATAGGAACAATCCCCATGCTGTGTTGGCCGCCGCCGGGTTCACGCCCGCGCGCTGTAGAGCAACATAACTGGAAATCGAGGTCGTAAAGGTAAAAGCGCGCACCATTGCATTATGGGCGCCGAAGCGCACCACGACATAGCCTGTTTTGACCGGCGTGCTGGCCTGTGCGGGTTGGGGTGACCATAGCGTAAGCACCAACAACATCGCCAGCAGCAAGGCCAAACCCAACACCGACGCCAACAGAACAGTTCCGAGCTTCTTCGCGGTATCCCCTTTCATCTTCCTGTCACTCCTTTCTTTGATAAAAAAAGTTTGGGTTTAGCGCGAGCGTCACCGAGGTGGGTGTGCTCGCGCTGCAGCGTACCGAAGGTCGCCCGTGCCCTCGCTGGCAAGGGCATGGCGTGCTATAAAAAACACCCCCTTCGGCCATGCCTAGGGGGTGTGATCCAAACATCGGTACGCTGCACCACACCCTTTACCGCGAAGGCGCTCGTGGTGCCCCACACAGGTGGATGACCTGGCTCGGCAGCGGAGGCCATACGGCATTTCCGCGGCCCTACAGTTGCGGGACAGCGCTGGACTTCACTAGTAGCGCTCTTGAGGGGGCTACGCGGGTCACCAGCTTCACCGTTACCGCCCGTGCCATCCGGGGCAACGGGCACCTGTGGGGTTTAGACATTATGCAATTGTGAGTCCATCATACACCCAAAAGCAGCCTCCGTCAAGCCGGCAGTTGTTTGTGCTCTCGGAGTCTTTAAACCCTGCTTTTCTGCAAAAACGTACCGGAGCACCGTCGATATTTTCAACAATCTGTTCAGCGGTGTATAATTTCAGCTTGGAACCCCCGATTGCATGATCAGCTGCGGAGGAGATCGAACTATGAGCCTGCTCGAGCGTTTGCAGCAGATCCCCGACCCCCGCTCGCGGCGTCGCCGCGAATATCCGTTATACGCCCTATTGGCCGCTTTGATCCTGGCGGCGGCGCACGGAGAGAATTCGTTGCGTCAGATGTGGCTGTGGGGCAGACGCTGGGCGCCGCTGCTGGTGCGTCATCCGGCATTGGGGCTGGCGTCACGGGCCAAGTTTCCGGCTTTGGGCACCTTCTGGTACACCTTGCAGAAGTTGCCGCCAGAGGAGTTGGAACACGCTCTTGCCGGATGGATGGTGCCGGATGCAGCGAGTGCCTCGGAGAGCAGACGTGGCGAGAATGCTGCGCTGCAGATGTTGATCCAGGTGGGGCAACGCTTGCGGATAGCCCTGGCACGCGAGCAGCAGGCCGAGGAAGACGCACTCGCGGCTGCGCTGCGCTTGCTGACCACGGTGGAAGAGGCGGAGCGAGAAACGGCTGTCCGCAGCGCGGCAGGGTGACCGGACCAGGACAAGAGCCCAACGAGGTGGGCTGCTGTAGCCGACTATCCGCCTGGTGTGGACAGGGGGGACACGTCCCCACAAGGAAGGGACGCCCAGCAGCACGCCCGCTGGGGAGACCTTGTCAGTCGTCGGCCTCTCGTAAAGCTTCCGGCTTCCATTCATCCCCAATTGCACTATAACCGGAGCAGAGCTCCGTTGGATAGGGACAGAGTTGGAGGTATAATACACTCATTATCTTTGTGTTCGGGATGGCGCTTCGTTGTACGGGGCCAACCAGTCATCCCGTAGGCATCAAGGTCAGGTGATATGATCGAGCTGTGCGTTCAGAAGGTGCATCGCGCTACGCTCCGATTGCTGGAGTGCATCGGGGTGGGGGTCGACTCCGATGCGGCGCTGGGGCTGTTGTCGGACCATGGCATCCGCGTGGACTGGCAACGGCGGCGTGTTCACCCGGACGAAGAGCAAGTGCAGCGCGCGCTGCGCAGTCTCCCGCGCCGTATAACAATCTATGGACGTTCTGCCGAGCACGCCGTCATACTGGACGGCAACGCCACCTTCATTATGTCGGGTGGCGCCTCGCTGCGCGTACACACCCTAGATGGAGGTTACGAGGCCGCCACGTGGGAACACCTGCGCCAGTTTAACGTCCTGTTGGATGCGCTGCCCAACGTGCACATGTGCGTCAACCAGGTCGATCCCACGGATGAGCCACAAGACCATTTCTACCGCCGCCTGGCGGCCGAGATGTTCATCACCTGTCGCAAGCCCTTGTTGTTTCAGGTGGGCAATGCTGCGGATGTGGCGGCAATGGTGGAGATGGGCAGCGTGGTGCGCGGGTCGCGTGCGGCGTTGCAGGAGCGGCCGCTTTTTATGGTGGGGCTGAACGCCGAGCCGCCATTGCACATTCCCCGAGGCGTGGCAGAGGCATTGCTGGCCGCCAGCGCCGCCGGGATGCCGCTCAGCTTGGGACACTACGGCATGGCGGGCGTCACAGTGCCGGCGACGATCCTCGGCGCCGTGGTCCATCTCAACGCGGTGCAACTGGTCGCTTGTGTGCTCTCCCAGCTGGTGCGTCCGGGAGCGCCGGTGTGTTACACGGGTTTCTCGGGCGTCGGCAACATGCGGACGTTGGACGTCGCCTCGGCTAGTCCGCATGCGCTGCGAATTATGCTGCTGGCAACGCAGATGGGACGCTTTTACGGGCTGCCGGTTTACGTCGCCGCCACGTCCGACGCTCACCAACCCGACTCCCAGGCAGCCTGCGAACGCGCCACCCAGGTGTATGCGCTGGCCCAGGCAGGCGCCAGCCTTATCCAAGGTCCTACCTCTACCATGGAGCAGTTCATGGTGTCCAGCTTCACCCAAGCGGTCATCGACAACGAGATCCTGGACTATGTCCTTGCCGCGTTGGCCCCGCCCGACGAAACGGAAGAAGCGCTGGCGCTCGAGGCTACCGCCGAAGTGTTGACAGACCCATGGCTGAAGGATCTCAAATTCGTCGGACACCCGCACACCGCTCGGCATCTACACGAGATTCAATGGCAGCCACGCTGTTTTGACTACGCCAACCCGGCCGCTTGGCAACGCGCCGGTGCGTTGAGCGTCGTCGCGCGGGCGACGGCGGTCGCCAGGAACATTTTGGAACGTCACTGGGTGGAGGAATTGCCGCCGGCGATGGCCGCCGAGCTGCGCCGCATCGCCATCGCCTGAAGCACGCCACGCATGGCTCTGGTGGGTGCGTAACCTCGAAAGAGGAGCTGGTCGGCCGTATCCCCGAAGAGAAGGGGCACATAAGCACACATCACCCAAAAGACCTGACCCAACCGCTGGGACTCGGGCAGCTCTTGTCTTGCCAGTTCCCCTTGGATTTGCTCAAGATACGGAGCTTCTGAGAGCGCCCCTGGCCGCAAGTTGCTCTCGGCAAGGGAGAGTTGCCGATGACGTCCAGATGGTCAACACCAGCCCTCCTGTGGTCCAGCCATCGGATAATTCGCGTGCAACCCAAGCACAGCTCCTGTGAGCATCGCGCTGTGTACCCCTTCATAGGATGATCCATCGGTGGTGCATCCTGGATGCCCCCGTTTCCAGGCTAACCGGCGCCAAAATGGAGCTCCACGCCGTTAAGGCCAGCTGGATGCGGCTCCTCGAGAAAAAAGTCTTCCCCTTTTTCGAACTTGCGTCTGGATCACTGGACTTGGACAGAGTTTACGGGCCCGGTAGTGTCTCTGAAGCGACTGCGGTGAAGACAGCAGGTGACTCTCCCCCTCGGATGATCACGAAGGTGGTCGTCTGATCCTGGACGGTGATGGGGCAGCTGTAGACCCGTCCATCGAGACGCGTTTTGACCAGATAGTCTCCCACCGGCACATCCCCGAAGGCAAAGAGCTCCCCCCATGCCGGGTCGGATTTGAACAGATTGTCCGGATAGGTGAAGGTCTCCCGCCAATAGTGATCGGGTTCTTCGGCGTGATACAGTAGCACTAGCTGTTGCGGCACTACGTAGCCCTGGGCATCGATAACACGCCCTGCGACCACGCCGTAACCGGGGTCGGGTTTGATCCACAAGGTGGGATTGCGCGCATCGCGGTAGTCTGCGCTCCCTACCCGCACCTCGAGGTGCAGATGTGGCCCCAGTGCCACACCACCCTGCCCGACTTCGGCGATGACCTGTCCCGCGCGCACGCGCTCACCCTCGCGCACGAGCACTTTGGAAACATGGCCGTAGAGGGTGAAGACCGGCAGTCCGTTCCAGGCGATATCATGCTGGACCAGCACCGCTTGTCCGAAAAAGTTGAGGCGCGGGCCGTACAGCTGCCGGTCATCCGGGCCGGCGCGCACGACGACTCCATCGCCAACTGCCCGAATCGGGGTGCCAAAGGGGTTTTGGATGTCCATGCCGTAATGCCAGAGATACTGTCCGCGCGCATTGGTGCCGAAAGGATAATAGGCACTGCCCCAAGTGTTGAACTGTTCATCAAAGGGGCGCCCAAACCAGTAATGATCCTGCACTTGGGAGACATCGGGCAGGTTCAGGATGCTGGCCAACACTGTGCGCGGCACCGGCGTGGGAGTGGGTGTAGGTGTGCCTGGCGTGGGCGTGGGGCGCGGTGGACGGGTGGCGCGCGTGCGCACCTGCGAAGTGCCCACGCTAGTAGGAGCCTGGGTAGGAGTAGCTGTCACCGTCGGAGTCGGAGACGGGGTGGCGGTTGGGGTATCCGTAGCCGTTGGCGTGGGTGTCCTTGTGGGAGTGGGAGTGGAGGTGCCTAAAAGCGTTGCCGTTGCCGCCTGATCACGCATCGTGAACGCCACACCCCCGATCAAAAGCGTTCCCGCCACGGCGAAGATGAAGAGGCGCAGATGCTCAATCATCCGGGTTGAACGTGTAGACGTGGCCATCTCGATCCTCTCCCGCTACGGCCCCCAGGCGATGCGCTCTTCAAGCCAACCCCGCGAGTTGCGCACATCAATGCCGACCACGCCATCGATCGAGCCGTCCAAGGCAAAGAGGGGACGCTGATCATCCCCATCGGCATCCATCACCCACAGCTCCCAGATGCCGTCGCGGTTGGAGACGAAAGCGACCATCTTGCCATCGGGAGACCAGACCGGCAGGCCATCGTCGGCTGCGTCGGTGGTGAGTTGCATCAAACCGCTCCCATCGATCCCCACGCGATAAACATCCCAATTGCCCTTCCGGCGCGACATGAACACGACCTGCTGCCCATCCGGAGAGACATCGGGGTTCGTGTCACTCGAGTCTTGTGTGATTGGGCGGGGCGAACTTCCGTCCAGATTGCTGACGATCAGTCCGCATGCGTTGCCCACACAGCCCTGATAGACAAAACGCTGCCCATCCACCCAGGCGGGTGACTGTCCCTGGATGGGGGCGCCTTCGCGGCGCAATACCTCGTAGCGATCACCGACGGTGCGATAAACCGCAGCGGGTTCCCCTGCTTCGCGCGAATGGAACAGGAACATCTGCCCGTCGGGAGCAAACGTAGGCCGCGCCGCCTCAAAGTGCACATTAAAGCGCCATTCGGGCCCACCCGAGACAGCACGCTCGATCAGACCACGGTTGTCGTGTTTCCACGAGCGGAAGACGATGCGCTGGCCATCAAAGTTCACATCTGGCTGGCTCGCGTATTCGACGATTCGTTCCCGGTGATGGCTGTCCGGGTCTGCGGCGTAGATATGATAGGTTTGCTTTTCAGCGTCAAAGACAGGGAAGAAGAACCGTCCCTGTAAGGGCAAGAGGTTGCGCGCCCGGGGCATATTCCGAGATACATACTCGGGCAGTGGAGGTGGGGTTGG
>JANXAX010000085.1:0-8420 GCA_025062175.1 Anaerolineae bacterium
TGCGCCGCCAGCACCCACTCCCGCACCGCCGGCAGTTCGCCGCGCTTGCCCCTGCGCAGGCGTTTCGCATCCAGGCTCACCACCGTCACCGCGCCCCAACCCTGCGCCCAGGCGTGCACCGCGTGCCGCAACGCCGCCGCATCCAGCCACCGCAACACTTTCCACCACGTCGTCAGCCTCGGCACACGCCCCGTCGCCCGGAAGTCCAACGCCTGGAGCAACCGGTGCTGCTGCGCCTGTGCCCGTTGCTACCTCCCGTGCGAGCGGCTTTCCCCGTGCAACGCCGCCAGATCAGCACCGCCAGCAACCCGGCCAGGGGATAGCGCCGTCCCTGGCGACGGCGCGGGTCGGGCACGGTGCGCAGGTGCTCGAGCAACTCTTCTGGCTTTGGGATGAGCCCATCGCTGCGCCTCCTTTTCGTCTCCCTGGTTTATCCCTCCTATGACACCTCCTTCCCCGAGAACTGAAAATCCCTGGCACGTACCCCTCGCCTCTTGACTTTGCTCGCTTTTCATGTTAGAATGTTTACGCTAACGGGAACGTTAACAGAGACTTCACGTCACAGAGTGGGGAATCTGAACAGGGGGTTCACGAACAAATTCACCCTATGGTGCTCAAGCGCCGAGTCACCATCAAGCAAGTAGCTGAACGAACAGGTGTGTCAACGCAGACAGTCTCTCGGGTCATTAATGGGCGTCCTGATGTGGCGGCCGATACAAGACAACGTGTGTTAGAGGCGATCGAACAGTTGGGCTATCAACCCAATGCCTTGGCACGCAGCCTGATCCGGCGGCGCAGCCATACGTTAGGAGTTGTCACAGCTGGATTGACCTATATCGGGCCGGCCTACACACTGAACGGTATCACGGATCAGGCCGAGGCAATGGGTTATTCGCTTCTACTTAAGGTGCTCCCTAGCTTCGAGACCGATGAAGTGATCCCCATTCTGGATGCATTGCTGGCCAGGCAGGTGGATGGCATTATCTGGGCCGTATCCGAGGTGGGCAACAACCACGCTTGGATGGATGAACGTTTGCCCGTGCTGCCCGTGCCGATCATTTTCCTCACGATGCATCCCCAATCTGAGGTGAGTGTAGTGGCGGTGGACAATTACCTAGGTGGCCGCATGGCAACGGAGCACCTATTGCAACAGGGATACCGTCGCATTGGACACATTACCGGTCCATTGGCTTGGTGGGAATCCCGTCAGCGCATGTCCGGTTGGCGTGATGCCCTAACTGAAGTCGGAGTTGAGGTGAGCGACACGCACTGGGCCGAGGGAGATTGGTCGCCTCAGAGTGGTGAAGCCGCGATCCAGCGCCTGTTGGAACAGTATCCTGACATGGAGGCCGTGTTCGTTGCCAATGATCAGATGGCGTTCGGTGTGCTATCGGTCGCCAGTCGTCGGGGACTGCAAATCCCGCATGACCTGGCAGTAGTGGGTTTTGACGGCATCCCGGAGACGGCCTATCTGTGTCCTCCGCTCACTACAGTGCATCAAGATCTCTATGCTTTAGGACGCACGGCTGTGCAACACGTCGTCGCGATGATCGAAGCAAGTCAGCATGCGGATCAGGAGACACAGCCAGCAGAGGTGACCTGGTTGAAACCGCAGCTGATCGTGCGTGAGAGCTCTATAGCGACCGATCATTCCAGCAACGCGGTGGGTCGCATTGATCCATCTGTGTCAGTGTTCCACGTCTCTCATTTGCGTTCGAGGTGACACGCGGAAGGGAGGTGATGCGTCGTCGAGGAGGACAATCCAACTTGGCATCGGTTTAGTTCGCTGGGAGATCGTTCTTCTAGCGCAGCGTAACGGCACGTTTGGCTCGGTCAAATGATTCAGCACAATTTCCAAAGGAGGAAAACATGAACGCGAAAAAGATCAGTCTGTTGGTCGGAATCGTGGTTGTGTTGGCACTGCTGTTGTCATCTTCTGCCGCCCTTGCGAAGCCGCCAGCTACCGAACCGGTTGAGAAGTGGTGCAAGGGTGTGCGCATTGTCTTCTTCCCCGGCGGTCCTGCGGGTGGAGTCTTCGCGAACAATGTTTATAATGGCGCCCGGCAGGCCGAGCTCGATCTGGGCCCCGAGGTGGAATATGTGTTCTCCGACTGGAATCCGCAGAAGATGATTCAGCAGTTCCGTGAGGCGGCGGCCACCAAGCCGGATGGCATCTGCGTGATGGGACATCCAGGTGACGAAGCCTTTGGGCCATTGATCGAGGATGCCATCGCTCAGGGGATCATTGTCACCAGCCAGAACACCACGCTGCCCACGCTAGAGGAAAAATATGCTTCGAAGGGCTTTGGCTATGTAGGCCAGGACCTGTATGGTTCTGGATTCGCGCTCGGGACTGAGGCGGTCAAGCGCTTCGGCCTCAAAGCAGGTGACCGAGCCATGGTTTGGGGCTTGCTGTCGCAGCCCACGCGTGGTCTGCGGACCAAGGGTGTGATTGACGCTCTTGAGAAAGCTGGCTTGGTGGTGGATTACATTGAAATCGACGCTGCTACCAACAAGGATCCCGCCGCAGGTACACCCACCTTCGCTGGCTACGTCTCAGCGCACCCCGATGTCAAGCTGGTCGTCACCGATCACGGTGGCCTTACCGCCACGCTGGAAACTTACCTGAAGGCGGCTGGCAAGGGCCCGGATGACATCTATGGCGCCGGTTTTGACCTGTCGCCGGCCACCGTGGCAGCGATCAAGGGCGGTTGGACCGACCTGGTGATCGATCAGCAGCCATGGTTGCAGGGCTATCTGCCCATCCTGCAAGTCTGTCTCACCAAGGTGTATGGCTTCTCCGGTCTGCACATCGACACCGGCGGCGGCTTTGCGGATAAGGACAACATCGACTTCCTGGCCCCACTGGCCGAGAAGGAGATCCGCTAGCCCGTGCCCCAGTCGGTGTTGATCGGTTGTGACCGATCCTAACGTATAGGCGGTGTGGGACCAGTGATGTGGTGTTATCTGGTTCCACACCGCGTCCTTTAATGGGGGAAAGAACCGATAATGGAATACTTGCTGCAAATGATCAACATCAGCAAGACATTTGGCGAAGTGCAATCATTGCGCAACGTCAATTTCGAAGTAGGGTATAATGAAGTGGTGGGGCTGCTGGGCGACAACGGCGCCGGCAAGTCCACCTTGGTCAAAATCATCACAGGATATCATCGCCCGGACCCGGGAGGTCAGATTTTCTGGAAGGGCCAGCCGGTGGACGTGATGACTGTGGCCAAGGCGCGCGAGCTGGGTATCGAGGTGGTTTATCAAGAGCGCGCTCTGGCAGATCAGCAGTCGCTGTGGCGCAATATTTTCATGGGGCGTGAACTATGCCACCGCTTCGGTGTCCTGGACGTGGAGAAGATGCGACGCGAGACGGCCCGCCTGATGCAAAGCCATATGGGGTTCACGTCCAAGGCGATCACACCCGACTCGACGGTTAAAACCATGTCGGGTGGCGAACGCCAAGGTGTCGCGATTGTGCGAGCGCTCTACTTCCAGGCAGAGCTGATCATCCTGGATGAGCCCACGATGGGATTGTCGCTCTCAGAGACGCGCAAGGCATTGGATTTCGTCAAAGGAATCAAAGAAGCCGGCAAATCGGCCATTTTTATCGATCACAACATCTTCCACGTCTACCCGGTGGCGGACCGAATCGTAGTGCTAGATAGAGGCCAAGTAAAGGGCCAGTTCCTTAAAGATCAAATCACGTTAGACGAGCTGATTGCTAAACTGCAGCATGTCGCGCAAACAGGCAGACTTGAATAGTGTATCCGCTCGTTTCGACAGCATCGGTTTCCTGGAATATGGACAACCCACAGTGCAACGGAGTGTGTCATTATGAACACAGTTGGTGAGGTAGAGAAGCGTCCATCTGTGCTCTCGCCGGCGACGGTAAGGGAAGGACTGGCACGGTTTGCGCGCCGTTATGCGATGCAAATCGGTATCGTGGCGGTGGGTGTTTTCATCTGGCTGTTGTTTCTGATCGGGTCGCCCAGGACGTTCCTCTCTTTCCCGATCTATGCGGCCTATATGTCCACCACCCCATTCTTTGCCCTAATGGCTTTACCCCTCACGTTGGTGATCATCACGGGTGAGATTGACCTTTCCTTCCCCTCTATCATGGCATTTGGCATGACGGTCTACGCCCTG
This sequence comes from Anaerolineae bacterium, assembly GCA_025062175.1. GTDB lineage: Bacteria > Chloroflexota > Anaerolineae > 4572-78 > NAK82 > NAK82. Next base: position 4,153 of record JANXAX010000085.1, read on the forward strand.
GTGTTAGTCAGCACTGGCAGTCACATTCTGGCGTTCGTTGCGTGCCTCACCGCGGGTCTGGCAGCGGGGCTGATCAACGGAGCCATCATCGTGTATATCGGCATTCCATCGTTGGTGGCCACCATCGGTACCCAGTTCTTCTGGCGGGGTGTGGTGCTAGTGATCACCGGTGGGAATGGCACCGGTCTCACTTCGGCTATAGGAGGGGTTCTGCACACTGGCTTGGTGGGACGTGTGTTTGGCTTGATTCCAGCCCAGATGATCTGGACAATCATCGTGGCGGTCGTCGTGTGGTTCTTTCTCAATCGTCATCGCTTCGGCGCCCATATTTATCTCTCTGGAGATAACGTGGAAAGTGCCCGCTTGATGGGCGTGAACGTGCCGCGCGTCAAAATGTTGGTGTTTGCCATTATGGGGGTCGCCGCCGCCTTTGCGGGAGTGGTGGTCAGCTTGGAAGTGCTGTACTTCTGGCCTACGCTGGGTGAGGGGTATTTGCTCAGCACACTCTCCTCGGTGTTTCTGGGAGGTACCTCGGTCTTCGGCGGAACAGGCACTGTGTTCGGCACCTTAGTGGCTTCCTTTATCATCGGTGCAATCAACGCTGGGATCGTGGCAGCAGGGTTGACCGGTTTCTGGACTCAGCTGATCTACGGATTAATTATTGTGATGTCCGTGTCATTGCAGACAGTTCTGAGCCGGCGATTGCGCTAGCACATCCTGTGCCACCCGCATGCCCTAAGAGAAGCATTACAGAGCGTGTTCCACTCACATCTCACATCTATGACAGAGCAGACAGCGAGGAAGGCAATGGACCAGGCAAAGTATGTCATCGGGATTGACTTCGGCACCGAATCTGGGCGTGTGTTGTTGGCCGACGTGGCCGATGGCCGCGAAGTCGCTGCGGCGGTGCATCCATATGCCAATGGCGTCATTGACGAACGGCTCCCCGAAAGCGGTATCGTGTTGGAGCCAGATTGGGCCTTGCAAGATCCGAACGATTATCTAGAGGTCTTCAAACGGGCAGTCCCCGAGGTGCTTCGACAGAGTGGGGTGAAGCCGGAGGATGTGATTGGGGTGGGCATCGATTTTACCTCGTGCACGATGTTGCCCACCAAAGCAGATGGCACGCCCCTGTGCTTTCTGCCACAATATCGCCATCGGCCTCACGCGTGGGTCAAGCTCTGGAAACACCACGCGGCTCAGCCAGAAGCCAACAAGCTGAATCAGATCGCGCGTGAACTGGGTTATACCTTCTTGGACCGCTACGGTGGTAAGATCAGTTCGGAGTGGTTTTTCCCAAAGTGCTGGCAAATACTGGACGAAGATCCAGAAATCTACGAGGCAGCCGACCGTTTGATCGAAGCGGCCGATTGGGTCGTCTGGCAGCTGACTGGTGTCGAGAAGCGCAATATGTGCACCGCCGGTTACAAGGCGATCTGGTCGAAGCGTGAGGGCTTTCCACCTAACGAGTTCTTCAAGGCCCTCGACCCGCGTATGGAGCACATCATTGATGAGAAGATGTCGCGGGTGCTCTATCCGTTGGGCGCCAAGGCGGGTGGGTTGACCGAGCAGGCCGCGAGCTGGACCGGCCTGAAACCTGGCACCGCCGTGGCGATTGCCAACGTGGATGCCCATGTGGCCGTGCCGGCGTCAACCGTTACCGAGCCGGGGCGCATGGTGATCATCATGGGCACTTCCAACTGTCACATGGTGTTGGGAACGGAAGAGCGCATCGTGCCCGGTATGTGTGGCTGTGTGGAAGACGGGATTGTGCCCGGTTTCTTCGGTTATGAGGCTGGGCAGTCATGTGTGGGCGATCATTTCGCCTGGTTCGTGGAAAACGCCACGCCTGCTCCGTATGTTGAAGAGGCACGGGCACGTGGGATGGATATCCATAAACTCCTCGAAGAAAAAGCCGCGCGGCTCAAACCGGGCGAGAGCGGGCTTATCGCTCTGGACTGGTGGAATGGCAATCGCAGCGTGCTGGTGGATGTGGACTTGACCGGTATGTTGTTGGGCGCTACGCTTGCCACGCGCCCGGAGGAAATCTACCGTGCGCTTATCGAAGCCACGGCCTATGGCACGCGTGTAATCATCGAAACCTTCGAGAGTTCCGGTGTCCCTGTCAACGAGATCGTGGCAACAGGGGGACTTCCCGACCGGAACAAACTGCTAATGCAAATCTATGCCGATGTGACTGGGCGTTCGATCCACATCGCCGGCACAAGTCAGGGCGGGGCGCTGGGCTCCGCTATGCACGCGGCAGTGGCCGCTGGCCCTGAGGCTGGAGGTTACGCCTCCATATTCGAGGCGAGCAAGCGCATGGCCTCTTTGCGCGACGAAGTCTACCATCCTATCCCAGAGCATAAGCGCATCTATGACCAGCTGTACCGTGAATATCTAACCTTGCACGATTATTTTGGCCGCGGCGCCAACGACGTGATGAAACGGCTGAAAGAGCTGCGTGCTCGCGTGCGCGCCGGTTCATAAGAATAGCCTGTAGATCGCGCAGCTATTGCAACTTATTATCGAAAGGTTCACGCGTGGCTTCGTGAGGGGTTCGAGTTTTCAAACTTATTGGGGACTCGGGAGATTTTCCAGATGTGGAGTCCCAAAATTGTTTGTCCGAGGGGTTGACAATGCTTCTATCTCGGTGTATATTGGGCTATAGGAGGTGTGGGGAGAGTATAATCGGCCATGAATCTCCTGACCTGTGACAATTTGGATGGAGGTTGTCTTGAGCAGTGGGATTATTTCCCAGTGCTCTTTTTGTTCTTGCCAGGGTTCTGTGGGGGCACTATTTCCATAATAATGAAAGGGGTGGATCAATGGACTCGAGCATGATCGGTAAGATTGAAAAAGCGATGCGATATGCTCAAGAGCCAGACCGTATAACATTCCAAGAGTTCAAAGTACATTTCACCGGAGATCACAAGATACATATGGTGGGCTATCGTGGGGGGCAATGGAGTTGTGATTGCGAGTTTTTTGCTGCGCGTGGTGTATGCAGTCATGTGATGACCCTAGAGCGTGTGCTCAGGGGCATGGTGGAACCAGCCGCTGCCACACCACTTCCCGCCTAAAACCTGGTGGGCATGGCATGCATGATTGTACAGCGCCATCGCAACCGATGGCGCTGTACTTTTTGTCCCTAAATGGTCTAGGGCGAGTTGGAGCATCCCATCAGATACCTGTCGCATTCACGCGCAGCGGCACGTCCCTCGTGGATGGCCCACACCACCAAGCTTTGGCCGCGGCGCATGTCACCTGCAGCAAACACGCCGCGCACATTTGTGCGATAGCTGCCGGGAGGTGTTTTGACGTTCGAGCGTGCATCGCGTTCAATGCCCAGCTGCTCCAATAGCAAGGACTCCGGGCCGATAAATCCCATTGCCAACAGCACTAACTGGGCTGGCCACACTTGCTCGCTGCCGGGCACTTCGTGTGGCATGGGCCGGCCACTATTGTCCGCTCCAGCTTTCCATATGACGCGCACTGTGTGCACCGCGCACACATGTCCACTTGCGTCTCCCTCGAAGCGTTTTGCAGTCGTAGCATATCGGCGCGGATCATTTCCGAAACGGGCAATCGCTTCCTCATGTCCGTAATCGAGGCGGTACACCCGCGGCCACTCCGGCCATGGGTTGTCGGCGGGACGCACGTCGGGAGGACGTTCCAGGATTTCGAATTGCACCACGCTGCGACAACCTTGGCGCAACGCCGTGGCCACGCAGTCCGTGCCAGTGTCGCCACCGCCGATGATCACCACGTCTTTGTTGCGCGCGCTCAGTGGACTCTCTGGCCCTGGATCAGCGCGCCCCGTCTCCAGCAGGCTGCGCGTGGCCTCTGTCAGATACTCCATCGCGAAATAGATGCCCCGCAGCTGGCGTCCTTCCACCGGTAAATCACGTGGTTGTCTGGCGCCTCCGCACAACACTACGGCATCGAATTCACGCAACAGCTTCTCGGCTGGATAGTCTCGGCCCACCTCGGTGTCGGTAACAAAGGTGATTCCAGAGGCGCTCATTAGCTCAACACGGCGTTGGACCACCCGTTTGTCCAATTTCATATTGGGAATGCCATACATCAACAGACCACCTACACGGTCCGCGCGTTCAAACACGACCACGGTGTGTCCGGCGCGATTGAGTTGGTCCGCGCACGCTAAGCCAGCCGGCCCAGAACCAACCACCGCGACACGTTTTCCGGTACGTATGACAGGTTGGTAGGGTTTCAACCAGCCCTCGGCAAATCCTCGTTCTGCAATG
>JANXAX010000085.1:8430-8714 GCA_025062175.1 Anaerolineae bacterium
TATTCGATTTCCTTGATGGTCACCGCTGGTGCGTGGATGCCCAGCACGCACGACCCCTCACACGGAGCTGGACAAACGCGACCGGTGAACTCCGGAAAGTTGTTCGTCATCAGCAGACGTTCCAACGCTTGTTGCCATAAGCCGCGATAGACCAGGTCATTCCACTCTGGGATGAGATTATGAATAGGACATCCGGAAGCAGCACTAGCGAGCAAGGTCCCCGTATGACAAAAAGGAGTGCCACAATCCATACACCGCGCCGCCTGCGTACGCAGCGTTTCCTT
>JANXAX010000086.1 GCA_025062175.1 Anaerolineae bacterium
GCACTGTTGCCCTGGATCTGGGCGGTCAATGGCAGTGTCTCGGTCGTCAGTGCCGTGCTGGCGCCAATGCTGGCAATCGATGGTGGCTTTCGGATGGTGATGTTCTCTGGTGCAATAGCCTATGGTGTCGCCTGGCTGGTGCTCTGGGCGCCCCTCGCGCGCCTCCCTATTCCAGCCGCGTCAGAGGGACAAAGCGCACACCGCCCCAGTTGAAGTTGCGGTATTCGTCGCCTTCGCGAGTGATGAGCCACAAACTTTGATAACCCCCGGGTGGCCCCACTGGGATCACCATGCGCCCTCCATCGGCGAGTTGCTGTAATAAGGGCTGGGGCACGTGGTCAGGTGCCGCAGTGACGATGATGGCGTCAAAGGGGGCATGTTCTTGCCAGCCCCAGTAGCCGTCCCCGTGGCGGGTCACCACGGAGTGATAGCCCATGCGGTCGAGCGTGGCGCGGGCGCGCTCGGCCAGCTGGGGGATGATCTCGATAGAATAGACCTTGTCGGTGATCTCGGCCAGGATGGCGGCCTGATAGCCGGAGCCGGTGCCGATCTCGAGTGCTTTGTCGCCCGGCTTGAGCTTGAGCAATTCGGTCATCACCGCCACGATGTAGGGTTGTGAGATGGTCTGACCGTAACCAATGGGCAACGGGTAATCGTTGTAGGCTTCATCGAGCACATCGGCGGGCACGAATTCGTGGCGTGGCACCTTTTCCATAGCGGCAAGCACGCGTGGATCCTTGACGCCACGCGCGCGGATTTGTAACTCTACCATGCGCAGGCGCTCCTCGCGGCGGTCATCCGGCAGAGCAGTGGACGTTTCGCGGGTGGTGGGTGTCTCGCGGGCAGTCGTGCGCGGCACAGGCAGGGTGCGCATGACAAACACTGTAAGGGCTATAATGAGCAGCAACCCAGCGATCACCCAAGGCACAGGCTTGCGCATGGCAATGTCTCCTGAAATTGTGGGCACGATCTAACGTTTATCAGCATATATCTTAGCAAGTTCTCGTGAGTTCGTCAACGCCGGGTCAGTGAGAGATGCATTTCATAAGGGCGAGCTGACAAGGACGGGGCAGGCAGCTGGCGACGGAGACGGTCACGGTGCGGATGACCGGCTAGCTTTGAGACCGCTGCTTCCATTTGTTATCCCACGCAATTGGAGGGCTTTGCCTATGTCCTTGAAGTCCATTATACTTTATTGACCATGTCGAGATAGAGCTTCGTGTGCACCAATACCTGATCACGCCTTATCGAGCATGGAATATCTCTGGAATGTTTCATCGCTCACTCGTTTCCCCGATGCGATGAGCTCATCTCTTGCGCCCATCTCAGGGTAGCGTGTTCCAGAAGGAGCGGCGGCGGTGAAAAGGGTGCTCATCACCGGGGTCACCGGCTTTGCCGGCGGGCATCTGGCAGCTCATCTGATCGAAGAGGGCAATTTTGACATCTACGGTGCGGCATTGGATGGAGGGCATGGACTGGATTTCCTGCCGCGGCCGATTCCGGTTACGCGCGCTAACCTGCAAGATCTTCAGGCGGTCGAGGCCCTTCTAGATGAAGTGCGACCGCAGCACATTTATCACCTTGCCGCTCAGGCGAATGTGCCTGCGGCCTGGGAAGATCCATGGGGCACCTTTGAGAACAATGTGCACCCAGAGCTCAACATTTTGCGCACGATCGCCCGCCGTAAATTGCGCTGTCGTCTGCTGGTGGTCGCCTCGAATGAAATTTACGGCGCCGTGCCACCTGAACATCTTCCGGTAAACGAAGACGCTCCGTTGCGTCCGATCAACCCGTACGGGGTCAGCAAAGCGGCACAGGATCTATTGGCACTGCAATACCATCTCAGTCACGGATTAGACGTCATCCGGGTGCGCGCGTTCAACCATCTGGGACCACGGCAGAGTCCTCAATTCGTCGCCGCCAGCTTCGCGCGCCAAATTGCCGAAATCGAGGCGGGAATGCGAGCACCCGTGTTATACGTGGGCAATCTCGAGGCGCAACGCGATTTTACCGACGTGGTCGATGTCGTGCGAGCCTATGCATTGCTGATGGAGAAAGGTGAAAGCGGCCAGGCATATAATGTGGGTTCCGGACGTGCCCATTCCATCCGGGAACTGCTGAACGTCCTGCTCTCGATGAGCACCGTGTCGATTCGCGTCGAGGTAGACCCGCAACGTACCCGGCCGGTCGATGCCCCGCTGATTGTCGCCGACATCACCCGTTTGCAGCGCACGACAGGCTGGCAGCCGACTATTTCCTTTGAAGAAAGCCTGCGACGGGTGTTGGCTTACTGGCGGACAACGGTGCGCCAGCCAGGCTATCGACCTGGATAGTTTCTAGAAAGCTGACGAGGGAGGTGATCAACCTTTTATGGCCCGTAAGAAGAAAGCGCTGATTACTGGTATCACCGGTCAGGATGGCTCCTATCTGGCCGAGTTCCTGCTTGAAAAAGGTTATGAAGTGATCGGCATGGTGCGGCGCACCAGCACGATCAACTTCGACCGCATCCGCCATATTCAGGACAAACTCACGCTGGTACAGGGCGACTTGCTCGACCAGATGTCCCTGGTGGACATTCTGCGCGAGCACCGTCCCCAGGAAGTGTACAATTTGGCAGCACAGTCCTTTGTGCCGACGTCCTGGAAACAACCGGTGCTGACCGGCGAGTTCACCGCACTGGGAGTGACACGTATGCTGGAGGCGATCCGCATTGTGGATCCCGAAATCCGCTTCTACCAGGCCTCCAGCTCGGAGATGTTTGGCAAGGTGTGTGAGGTGCCCCAGAACGAGAAAACCCCCTTCTACCCGCGCAGCCCGTACGGCGTGGCCAAAGTGTATGCCCATTGGATCACGGTGAACTATCGTGAGAGCTACAATATGTTTACTTGCTCTGGCATCCTGTTCAATCACGAGAGCCCCCGGCGCGGGTTGGAGTTCGTCACCCATAAGGTCACTTATGGAGCTGCCCGCATCAAGTTGGGCCTCGATCACGAGTTGCGGCTGGGCAATTTGGACGCACGGCGCGACTGGGGATATGCCGGCGACTACGTTCAGGCGATGTGGTTGATGTTGCAGCAGGACGAGCCGGATGACTATGTCATCGCCACCGGTCGCACCCACTCGGTGCGGGAGCTCTGCGAAATCGCCTTCGGCTACCTGGATCTCGATTGGCAGAAGTATGTCATCAGCGACCCGCAATTTATGCGCCCGGCAGAGGTCGATTTGCTGGTCGGGGACGCCAGCAAAGCCCACGCCAAGTTGGGTTGGGAACCCACGTATACATTTGAGCAGCTCATCAAGATGATGGTCGATGCTGACATGCAAGCCCTGCAAGGCAACAAACGCTGAGGGACCCACACGTGGAGTTCATTGACACCCATTGCCATCTGGACTTTGCCCCTTTCGACAGTGATCGTGAGGCGGTGGTGCAGCGTGCCCTTGCGGCCGACGTGACTACGTTGATCAACCCCGGAGCTGATTTGGAATCAAGCCGGCGCGCTATCAAGATGGCGGAACGCTTCCCCCAAGTGTATGCTGCGGTCGGGATTCATCCGCATGACGCAGCTACGTTGGACGAAACGGTACTGCGAGAGCTCCACCAGCTGGCACTTCACCCTAAAGTGGTGGCAGTCGGCGAGATCGGCCTGGATTACTATCGTGATCTGTCGTCACGGGCGCAACAGCGCCGAGCTTTTGAGAGGCAGCTGGCGTTGGCAGCCACCCATCGGTTGCCGGTGATTATACACCAGCGTGATGCGGGGCAAGATGTGCTTAGCATCGTGAAGAGTTGGCGTGCCCAACATTCTGATCATCCCGCTGGGGTGTTCCACGCCTTTTCGGGAGACCTGGCACTGGCGCGCCAGGTGATCGAGTGGGGCTTTTATATCGGCATCGCAGGCCCGGTGACCTATACCAATGCACGCCGTTTGCCAGAGATATTGCCTCACCTGCCCGTCGAATCCCTGGTGGTCGAAACCGATGCCCCTTATCTGACACCCCATCCCTATCGGGGGCAGCGCAACGAGCCGGCTTATCTGCCGCTCGTCGCGCAGCGGCTGGCCGAGTTGTTGCACATGCCGCTCGAAACGCTGGCAGCACACTTGACCGAGAACGCCCGGCGATTATTCCATTTGCCCCCTGCATCTGCCGAGTAGGATGGCCACATCCGGACGAAATGGGTGTATGCCCTCTCCTGTGGATATAGTTCCTGATCTCTCCGTAGTGATCGTCAGCTGGAATGTGTGTGCGCTCCTGCGCCATTGTCTGCGCTCGATCGTGCTGAAGACCCCGCACTGGCCCATGTGCCAAGTGATCGTGGTGGATTGTGCTTCGACGGACAACAGCGTCGCGATGGTACGGCACGAATTTCCCGAGGTCCAGCTGATCGTTTCGCCGCAGAATCTGGGTTATGCCCGTGGCGCGAACCTCGGCATAGCGCACGCCTCAGGGCGCTATCTCATGATCATGAACCCGGATACGGAAGTGGTGGGCGATGCTCTGGCGGTCTTGGTGGATTATCTGGATGTCCATCCGCAAGTTGGCGCTGCTGGACCGCAACTGCGCTATGCCGACGGCAGGGCACAACCATCGCGGAGACGCTTCCCCACGCTGGCCACTGCTTTCTGGGAAAGCACGATCCTGCAGCAATGGTTTCCGCGCAATCGCTTCGCGCGTTACTATTACATGGAGGATCGCGCGCCGGATTCTGCGCAGCCTGTGGACTGGCTGGTGGGTGCCGCACTGATCATCCGGCGCGCTGCCTGGGAAGCGGTCGGCCCGCTGGATGAGGGATATTTTATGTATTTCGAGGAATTGGACTGGTGTCGCCGCTGTCGCGCGGCCGGCTGGGAAGTGCACTATGTCCCTCAGGCGGTGGTCATCCATCACGAAGCGCAAAGCAGCAGCCAGGTGCCGGTCGCGCGCACTCTCCATTTCCAACGCAGCAAGGTGCGCTATTTCCACAAATACCACGGTGCAGCATGGGCGAACCTCATCCGTTTCTTCCTCCTATGCACCTTCGCCATCCAGCTGCTCGAGGAAGCGCTCAAATGGCTGCTCGGACACAAGCGCCCATTACGGCGCGAACGCATATATGCCTACTGGCAGGTGTTGCGGTCGCGATTGCTCGAGGACGCCCGATGAAAGTGACACTGCTGACCGGCGAATATCCTCCCATGCAAGGTGGTGTTGGGGATCACACCCGCCATCTGGCGCGCCATTTGAGTCGACTGGCTGTTGAGGTGGATGTCCTCACCTCGTGCCGGGCAGTGCCACGCGATGCCACGCCCGGCATCGTGGTCCATCCGGCGATCACTGGATGGGGATGGCGCTGCTGGCCTCAAATTACGCGTTGGCTTGCTGCGCACCAGCCTGATGTGTTGCACATCCAGTATCAAGCCGCTGCCTATGATCTGGCTGGCTGGATCAACGGATTGCCCTGGTGGTTGCGCGGTCGCCGACGGCGACCGCGCCTCGTGGGGAAATTACACGACTTGCGCGGGCCCGATCGCTTCCCCAAAGCCGGTCCAATACGATGGTGGTGTGTTCAGGCTTTAGCACGTTACGCGGATAGGGTGATCACCACTAATTTGGAGGACGAGCAGACGTTGCGGCGCTATCCATGGGCCACCCACGTATGCCGCATTCCGTTGGGGAGCAACGTCGAGGTACGACCGCCTGTGCAGTACAACCGCCAAGACTGGCGTATCCGGTTGGGAGTCGGAGAGCGCTCCGTGCTGTTGGCGTACTTCGGTTTTCTCAATCCCAGCAAGGGGGGCGAAGCGTTGATCCAGGCGCTGGATGGGCTAGTGCGCCGCGGGCATGATGTGCACTTGGTGATGATCGGCGCCCAGGTGGGCGATGTGGATGTTACAAACCGGACCTATTTAGAGCGGGTGCAGGGGTGCATCCGCGAATGTGACCTCGCAGCGCGGGTACATTGGACCGGGCATATCCCGCCTGAGGAGGTCTCGGCTGCGTTGCTGGCTGCCGATGTGGTGGTGATGCCCTATCGCGACGGCGTGTCCTTCCGCCGCACCACTTTTATTGCTGCACTGCGCCATGGCTGTGCCGTGGTGACCACGCTTCCCACGGTCGAACTGCCTGAGCTGCGCGATGGTGAAAACGCGCTTTTAGTGCCCCGCGATGATGTCGAGGCACTGGTGCACGCGATCGCACGCGTGATTCAAGACGAGGCGCTGGCGGCGCGGCTACGCACTGGCGCCCAAGCGTTGGGCGCTCTTTTCGACTGGGAGCGCATCGCGCAACAAACCTACACCCTCTATCGAGAGGTGCTTATATGAACATCCACGCCTCGGTGCCCATCCTCTCCGTCGGCGCGATGCGAACGCGTTGGATTTTGCCTGCCGTCTTAGGTCTCTTTCTCGTGATGGGGAGTGTTTACAGTCTCGTCACGCCGATTTTCGAGGCGTCGGACGAACGCTGGCACTATCCGGTGGTGCGCCATATCGTCCGTACCGGTCGGTTGCCTGTGCAGGATCCGCAGAAACGCACCGACTGGCATCAGGAGGGCAGCCAGCCGCCGCTCTATTACCTCATCGCGGCAGCACTGACGGCGTGGATCCCAACGGAAGACTTCCACCGTGTTTACGTCCCCAACCCGCATGCTGTGGTTGGCGAGCCGCTGGTGGTGGGGAACAAGAACATGATGGTGCACAGTGCTCGCGAAGATTGGCCCTGGCAGGGCACCACGCTGGCAGTGCATCTGATCCGTTCGTTCTCGGTAGTGCTGGGGGGCATCACCGTGTGGCTGACATACCGGATCGCGCGCCTGGTATGGCGAGCAGAGGAACGGGTGGCATGGCTGGCTGCGGCGTTGACGGCCTTCAATCCGATGTTCCTCTTCATCAGTGCCTCGGTGAACAACGACAATTTGGCAGCGCCCTTGGCCGCAGCGGCCATGTTCATCCTGCTGCGTGTCGTGCAGCGTGGCCAACGCGGGCGCGACGGTCTCGGGTTGGGCATCTTGCTGGGATTGGGCGCGATCACCAAGCTAAGTGTGCTCACCCTACTGCCTCTGACGCTGGGTGTCTTTCTCTGGGACGCATGGCGCGGCGGACGTCAAGGGCGTCCCAATGCCTGGCGTGACGGTGTCTTCAATCTGTTGCTCATCGCCGGTGGTATCGCACTTATCGCCGGCTGGTGGTACTGGCGCAACTGGACGTTGTATGGCGACCCAACCGGTCTCAACCGCATGTTGGACATCGCCGGCCGTCGCAAAGAAGTGCTGACGTGGGAACGACTATGGTATGAGTTCGAAGGGTTCCGCATCACCTACTGGGCACTCTTCGGTGCCCTGAACATCCTGGCAGACCGCTGGATTTACACGCTTTTGGATGGGATCAGCCTCCTCGCTGGGGTGGGGCTGCTGTTCACTTGCATCCGTTTGGTCGTCCAGCAGCACGAGCATAAGAGCAGTAGGGGCGTCTTACACATTGAACCTGCCGCGCTTCTGTTGCTCATTGGATGGGTGGTGTTGGTGCTGATAGCTCTGCTGCGCTGGACCAGCCAGACCTATGCGACCCAAGGCCGGTTGATGTTTGTCGCCATTGCCGGCATTTCCACCCTGCTGGCGACCGGGTTGTTGGTAGTAGTGCCGGGCTGCTTGCGCACCGCGGTAACGGCCGTGGTGGGCGGAGGGCTATGCGTGTTGGCCATGCTCAGCCCGTTTGTTTACATTGCACCCGCTTATGCGCGTCCCCCTCTGCTGCGGACTGCGCAGCTGCCGGCCGACGTCCACCGGGTGGATTGGACAGTCGACGGTGCGATGCGCCTGGTGGGCTACCGGCTCGAGCCCTCGCCCGCAACGCGAACATTGCCGGCCGTACGTCCCTTCGAGTTTTTGCCACTGACAGTATACTGGGAAGCTCTGCGACCAATCGATACCAATTACAGTGTGTTTGTGCATCTGTTGGGGCGCGACCGGCGCGTGGTGGGACAAGTGAACACCTATCCGGGTTTGGGATTGTGGCCCACGACACAGCTGCAACCGGGGGATGTAGTCGCCGACACCTATCGGGTGCCGGTGGCTGCCGACGCGGCTGCACCCACTCTCGTGCGCGTGCACGTCGGGCTGTATCGTTACGAAGAGGCAGGGCGTCCGGGACTTGAGACGCGCAACATAGCAGGAGAACGGATCGAGCCGTGGCTGACGACGGTCAAGCTGGTACCATGGGAGTGGCCCCAGGTCGCGCCCACGCATCCTATGGGCGTCCAGCTGGGAGAAGCAATCCGGCTATCGGGTTATGACCTAGTTCAGACCGATGGGGATGGAGGGCCACGGTATATGTTGACGCTCTACTGGGAGGCGCTTAGACGGCCGGCGGCGGACTACACCGTCTTCATTCAGTTGTGGGACGCGAGACGTCAGGTGGCTGGTTTCGACCGCCGTCCTTTGGGCGGCGACTATCCCACCGACTGGTGGGAAGAAGGCGAGCGCATCGTGGATCCGCACATGCTCGATCTCAGCCTGATACCTGCTGGGCGGTATCATTTACGGGTGGGGATGTATCGTTTGGACACTGGCGAGCGTCTGCCCGCGTATGACGCAACTGGCCCCTTGCCGGACTATGCGATACGACTGGAACTG